>DAIUKN010000355.1:0-3996 GCA_036848195.1 Bacteroidota bacterium | reverse complement strand
GGAAGGGGTGCTGGGCGCGGGCCTGCGCGTTCTGGACCTCGGGTGCGGGCGAGGGCTCGTCGGCGTGCTCGTCGGGCTGTTCAGCCCTCCGTCCGAGCAGCGGTCGTATCTGGGCGTCGAGGTGTGCGACCGCTACGCTCGAGCGGCGCGGCAGGCGCTGGAGAGCGTTTCAGGATGCACGGTTCAGACATCCGACCTGCGCGATTTCGACCCGCCGCAGGCGGACGTCGTCGTGATCAACGACGTCTTGCGGTTCCTCCCCTTCGCCGCGCAGGACGCCCTCCTGCGCAGGCTCGCGCGGGCCCTTCCCCCTGGGGCACGCATGTTCATCCGCGAGCACGATGCTTGGATCGTTTACGAGTGCCCGCGCTATGGCAACGCGCTGCTGTTGCCCGCCGGAGAGCTGGTTCGGAAAATGATGGACCCTGTCGCCGAGCCCCACCCTTTCCAGTGCCGCTACAGCGCGATCTCTCCTCTCTTTGTTCGACATTGAGCAATAGAGGAGGGGGAGTTCGACATTTTCGATCGCCGATGTACGCGAGAGAAGATTGAATCCTTGAAAAACAAACCCGATTTTGCTGTTCCGGATGTGTGCCAGCTCGTCCCGCGTCAGCTTGCTGACGTCGATATCCTCCAGCACATAGGTTCCTTTGGTGGGTTTGTCCAGGCACCCCAGGATATTCATGAAAGTCGACTTCCCCGAACCGGATGCCCCCATGATCGCGACAAATTCCCCCCGGCGTACCTCCACCGTAACTCCCCGGAGGGCATGGACCTCCACTTCGCCGAGAGGGTAGTTCTTCGTCAGGTGATCGATCCGAATGAGCGCCCCGTTCGAGTTCACAGACGTAGGAGTCAAGTGACCGATCATCGCATGGGACCTCCCATTTGCCGCTGACCGGTCGGCGCCAGCGGGTTGGCCCCGGTGCCGGCATCGGCATTGGACGACGCGCCGAGGACAAGTTGGTCACCGGCTTTCAGCGACTGCGATGTAACCTCGGTGAATCTGCCGTCCGAGAGGCCCGTGATCAGGGAAATCGGTTCGAGCTTGCCACTGCTGTTCAGGATCCAGACCCTTCCTCTCGCAGATTGATGCGATGGAGTGTAGGCGCTTTTCTGGTATTCCGGATAGTTGTTCTGAATACCAAAGCGCGTCCCCGTCGCGGGGCGTGCCGGGCGCTTCGGGGCTGCCGCCACCGGCTGTTCAACCGGCCGCCGCATCTTCTCAAACACCTTTCGCATTTCGGTCATAAGCTCTTCTTCGCTCATCTGACCGCCGTGTGCAGTCACGATGGAGTCTCTCATCGCTTTCATCCGTGCCCGACGGTCTCCCATCTCCTGTCCGGGCACGCCGCGCCCTTGTTCCCCCGACGAGTCACGCTGACCTTCGTTGCGGGCAAAGGCTCCACCCCGCTGACCACGCTCACCACCCATCCCGAAGCCACCCCCACGCATCTCCTTGACCGCGGCACTGTCAACCAGATCAGACGGCGGTTGAAACCTGAGCGCCATGTTCGGCACTCTGAGCACATTCGTGCTGCTGCCAACCAGGATTCTCACGTTTGCCGTCATTCCGGGCATCAACTTCAACTGATCGTTGTTGACGTCGATGATAACCGTGTAGTTCACAACGTTCTGGATGGATACGGGTGCTAGACGAATCTGCGACACCATGCCGGTGAAGCGCTCGTCCGGGTACGCATCGACGGTGAACGTGGCTTCCTGCCCGATACTGATTTTCCCGATGTCAGATTCATCGACCGTGGTCTGAACCTGCATCTTCTGGAGACTGTTAGCAATGGTATACAGGGTTGGAGAGGAGAAACTCGCAGCGACCGTCTGCCCGACGTTGACTTTCCGGTCAATCACCACGCCGTTGATCGGGGCATAAATGGTTGCATACGCAAGGTTGATTTTCGCCCTGTCGAGGCTCGCCTCCGCCTGTTTCAGCGCAGCCCTGCTCGACTCAAATTGCGTGGTCGCCGCATCGAAGTTCACCTGCGACTCAAGATTCTTCTCGTACAGCGTTTTCGTCCGCTCCAAAACCCTTTTCGCATCGGCGAATTGCGCCTGCGCCCGCTCGAGGCTTGCCGAGGCGTCTTTCACCGATTGTTGAAGGAACGTCGGATCAATCTGCGCAATGATCTGTCCCTCTTTCACGATGGAGTTGAAATCAGCATAGAGCTTTGAGATGATGCCCGAAACCTGTGTGCCAACATCCACGCTGGTAACGGCGTTGATCGTTCCGGTTGCCGTCACGTACATCGTGATGTCGCCCTGTGATGCCTTGTCGAATCGGAAATCATATTTCTTGTTCGCCCCCCTAAAGAAGATCAGGAAGACCGCGACGGCAATGACGAGCACTACTGCTGGGATGAAGATCCGCTTTTTCATAATGAATCCTTACGAAATGAATCGGAGGCGAAAAGAGACGGTGACGCTTGCACCGAACCGCCAGTTTGACACGCAGGCCCTTCCGAAAGTTTAGCCACCAGCCGGAGTTGGGGCGGACGACCGCCCGAGAGCGGGTTGTTAGAGCGGGCTCAACATTAAATATACGAAAAAACGCCTGAAATGTTGCATATCGTGGTCCACAGCGTTACATTCGCCATTGAAAACCAAATGAGGACCAGTATGAAAACCCCTATCATTGCTCTTCTTGCCGCCGCACTCTCCCTGGGACATTACACCGCCAGAACAATAGAGTCCGCAGCTACCGACGCACTCCGGACGCTGAATATTCCGGAACCGGTCGCCAAGGATTGTATCTGGTCAAGTTTTCGAGGGATGTACCTTTCCTATCCCGACGTAAGAAATCTCAAGAAGATCGCAAAGGGCGATCGGGCCGCAATCGTGCAACAGATCGGGGAATACGCCAAAGCTTACTCACGGTCGCCGGAATTCAAAAAGAAGTACCTCGATGCCCGTAATTCTCAAAAACCCACTCCTCCTGAACAGCCAAAGTCGATGCAGGCACAGAGGAAGGAGCAGCAGGCGAACCTGGACAAAGCCATCAGCGAAACTGAGCAGAACATGAAATCGATGTCGGCCGACATCCAGAAATCGATGAAGGAGGTCCTCAACAGCCTGCGCGAGCAACGGAAATCGCTCGACGACCCGAACAATCCGATGTTTTCAAAGCAGATGGAGGAGATGCTCAGGCAGGGGTACGAGATGCAGGTAAAGGACTACAATGAACAAGTGGCGAAATGGGAGAAGGACCGCCCACTCCCGGACGCAATGGTCAAGGATTGGCTGGAGGAATTTCTGAAGGTGTCAAGTGACATCGACTTCAATGCAAAACTGGTCGAAGGGGGAGGCGGTAAAATGGTCTTCGCGAATCAACAGTATGAGAAAAAATCCCCCCATTGGAAGATGTGCTACCGGGCGGGAAAGGAAACGGTCGATGCTGGACGATCCTTTGCCTCACAATGGCTGAAGGAAATCGCGACCGGTAGGTAAGCACCGAGGATTGTCAATTAAAGGAACATGTCGTTGATCTGCCGCGTGACCTCTTCGCTCGCGTCGAGGCCACGCCGGCAGGCTTCAAGTTCCCCGCACTGCTGAGCCTTTGCCTCGACAAACCTCAGCAAAAGGGGACGCAGGTGAGGATCGGTGATCTCGGAGACCTTCTGCCGGTAGTACCCCAGCATCCTGGACTCTTCCGCCAGCATTTCATCCACCAACTCCTTCTTTCCCATCCCATCATCCTTTCTTCCAATTCTCGGGGCGCAGAGACCGGACAGCGGCCCCCGCCTTCCACATCTCCGAATTCCGCCACTCATCCAGCTCTGCCTCCAGCTTATCCCGGTAATCGGGAGAGCTGCAGGTCTCAAGTACACGGCGCGTCTCCACCCCCGCCTGAACATCCCGGTACAGGAGCTCGAAGAGGGGCCGCGCAGATGTCTCGAACCTCTTCGCCCAGTCCAGTGCACCTCGCTGAGCCGTCGTGCTGCACGATGCGAACATCCAATCCATACCGTTTGCCCCAATAAG
>DAIUKN010000354.1:0-4004 GCA_036848195.1 Bacteroidota bacterium | reverse complement strand
GAGGAGCGCCATCATGGACAATTTCCGTGAGGTGCACTTCCACGAGAACGGCTCGAGCAGGCGGAAGAAATATGACGGCTCGAAGGGGCACAGCGAGGAAGTGGGGCATTTTGTGAACGTTATTCTCGGCGATGAGAAGCCTTCGCTTCTTTTCGATTCGCTGTATGAAACGACGCTAACGACGCTCAAGGCGATGGAGTCGCTGCAAAAGGGAAAACCCTTCGCTCTGTAGCGGTGGCGAGGCAACTCATCACAGCGAGACAACTGCGATTCCCCCATGAGAGTACTCTTTAATTCGTATAATACCGCCCTCCACGGCGGCCCGGCAACGCATCTTCGCTTTCTGGAGGCGGAGTTGAGCAAGAGCCTGCAGCTCGTCCGCTACCAGTATGAACGAAAGTCAGACAGCGAGACCGCTGCCGCAAAAGTCGTGGGGCGTTCGGCTGATCTTCTCCGCCTGCACCGACTCATCAGGGCCGAGCGGCCGGACCTTATTCATCACAACTCCTCGCTTGACGTGCGGGCTTTGCTGCGCGATGTTCCTCTGGCACGACTTGCCCGTTTCCACAGGACACCGATCTTCATGAAGTTCCATGGGACTTCCCGTGAAGTCCTGAGGTCAACCAATCCTTTCGTCGCTTCTCTGCGGAACTCTCTGTTCAGGAACGTGGATTGCGTCGGCGTCCTTTCCGAGGTCGAAAGGGATGAGCTGGGCCGGGCATGTCCGCCGGTGGCAGACCGGGTCGCTGTGGTGAAGAACATCATCGCGGAAGAATTCGGCAGCGTGGAACGCCGCGAGGCTCCGGTTCCGACCGTTCTGTTCATCTCTCGGTTCATCCGGGAAAAGGGGATGTTCGACCTCCTGCGCGCCGTTCCGGGAGTGCTGAAGGAATATCCCGACGTGCATTTCACATTCGTCGGCAGCGGGAGCGATGAAGGGGCGTTCGAACAGGAAGTTCGACGTCTGCGTCTGAACGGAGCCGTCGAGCGGGTCCCGCATGTCGGCAATCTGGAAACGCTGGCATTCTATTCATCGGCATGGATGTTCGTTTTTCCGACGACGTTTCCCGAAGGTATGCCGATGGTTGTTGCCCAGGCGATGGCGGCCGGAGTTCCTCTTATCACAACGCCGACCAGGTTTTCGCAGTCGTACATGCGGGAAGGCGATCATTGCCTGTACATCGGGTATAACGACCCGGATTCCATCGCGAAACAGATCGGCCTCCTCGTGCGAGACAGGAATCTGCGGGAACGGATGTCAGTCAACAACCGGGGTCTCACAGGGTTGTTTTCTGCCCAACGGGTTGCCGGGGAGTTTGTGCGCCTCTACGAACAGATGCTGAAGCGACGACGGAACCCGGGGGGAGAGGCTTCATGAATCCTCATGCAGTGGCGGTTCATAAACAGCGGGACGCAGTCTACCCGATGCTCGCCCCCTTTGATCCACCGCTCCGTTTTCCCGAACTGGGGGCACTTCGCACGACGGATCCATCGAACTCTGTCTATGCCTCCGTCCGTTCGCTCTTCCAGCTTCTGGGCTACGACGTGGAGCATTTCGGTACCCCTGAGTGGAACCCCCTCGGGTGGTTAATCAAACCCGGGGATACGGTATTTTTGAAGCCCAACATGATCGCGCATAAGCACGCACTGAACGACGATTGGGACTACGTCATTACTCACGGATCTGTTATCCGTGCGACGGTTGATTATGCGTATCTGGCGTTGCGGGGGAAGGGAAAGATCATTATCGGGGACGGCCCGCAAAGCGATTCACATTTTGAGAAGATCCGTACCCTGCTCGGTCTCAACGCGATCAGAGATCTCTATGCGGCGAAGTCCGGCGTCGAGGTCGATCTGCTGGACCTGCGGGATGAGCACTATGTCGAAAAAGACGGCATCTATGTGGACACCGTCCGGCTTCCAGGCGACCCGCGCGGCCGTACGGCGGTCGATCTGGGGGCTCACAGCATGTTCAGCGAGCTCGATGGCCAGGGCAAACGCTACTACGGGGCTTTCTACGACTTCAAGGAGACCAACGCACATCATCATAAGGGAAAACACGAGTATGCGATTTCCCGCACGCCGTTGAGCGCGGACGTGGTCATCAACCTCCCGAAATTGAAAACACACAAGAAGTGCGGGTTGACCGTCAATATCAAGAGTATGGTAGGGATCAATGCGAACAAGAACTGGCTGCCGCATTATATCTTCGGCTCTCCGGAAAATGGCGGCGACCAGTTCGACCACGCGACCCTCAGGAACCGACTGGAAAATGCCATCGTCATGCCTGCAAAGACGCTCCTGACAAAGAAAGTCCCTCTTTTCAGGAGCTTTGCGCGGAAAACCAAGAAGGTGGGATATGACGTGTTCGGGGGTACAGAGGAAGTGGTCCGCTCCGGCAACTGGCACGGGAACGACACGGTCTGGAGGATGTCGATCGACCTGAACCGGATTCTGTTGTACGCGAACACCGATGGCTCGCTCAGGAGCGGCGGCCCTGCGAAGCGGTTCTTCTCGATCGTCGATGGCATCACGGCGATGGAAGGGAACGGCCCCGTGGCGGGTACGCGAAAAGAGGCGGGTGTTCTGATCGCGGGAATGGACCCCGTCGCTGTCGATGCCGTCTGCGCCACCCTTATGGGTTACGAGTGTCGCAAACTCCCTCTGATCAACCGGGCGTTCGAACCACACCAGTTTCCTCTCACCGAGGGGAGTCTCGGTGCTATCCGGCCGGTGAGTAACATGGCTTGCTGGAATGCCCCGCTTCGCAGCTGGCGGAATGCCGACCTGTTGCATTTTGAACCTCATTTCGGATGGGTGGGTACTATCGAACGGGAAGATCCTACGGAACCATGACAAAGAATCCCACCTGGCTCCTGCGCAGGCTTTCTCTGATGTCTCTCCCGGAGATTTTCTACCGGACCCGGAAAGAGCTCCGCAAACAGATTGAACGCCGCACGGCAAGAGACGGGAAGTACTTCCGGAAATGGCCTGATATTTCAGGTACGGAATTCACACCGGGACCCTGGTTCATGGACCTTGCCGAACGTGAGAAAGTCCGGGCGCATCTGCAGGAAACGCTGCACTGGAACGAAGCGCAGGCGAACTTCTTCCTGATTCACAAGTTTTCCTTCTTCGCCTTCTCGGAGCGCGATTTCGGCAAGACGATCCGGTGGAATTACGACTACAAAAGAGACATTGAAACCCCGCTGGGCTACGGCCCTTCGCTTGACTACAGGGACGAAAAGCAGTGCGGGAATATCAAGTATGCGTGGGAGCATAACCGGCATCATCACCTCGTGGAGCTCGCAAAGGCCTGCTACCTCACCGGCGACAGGCGATACGGGGACGAAGTGCTGGGTCAGGTTGAGTCGTGGATCGAGCAGTGTCCGTATCCGCACGGCATCAACTGGTCAAGTGCGCTCGAGAATGCCATTCGCATTATCAACTGGTGTTTTGCTTTTGAATTCCTCCATGCGTCGGGGCTCGGCATTCTGTCAGAGAACGAGCAGCTCGTTCGCCGCTGGACGTTGTCCGTTTATCAACACCTTCACTTCATCAGCCGGAATCTTTCGAAGTATTCTTCGGCCAACAACCATCTCATCGGTGAGTTGAGCGGGCTCTTCATCGGGTCGCATTGCTTTCGCTTTGCAGAGTCCGAACGGTGGAACGCCTTGAGCCGTCGTCTGCTCGAAGAAGAAGCCCTGAAGCAGAACTGGCCGGACGGCGTGAACAAGGAACAGGCCATCAGCTACCAGGCCTTCGTTTTTGACTTTCTTCTCCTGGCTTCTTTGCTCGGGAAGCGGAGTGGTCAAGAGTTCAGCCCTCTGTTCCTCGAACGTCTCGAGCGGATGGCGGAATACGTTTCCGCGATGATGTCGGAAAGTGGCGCCATGCCCCAGATCGGGGACGACGATGAGGGGTACGCGGTACGGCTGGACTTCTCGAAGGGCTTCAACCAGTACCGGTCGTTGTTGGCAACCGCGGCCGCGCTTTTCGATCGA
>DAIUKN010000353.1:0-4013 GCA_036848195.1 Bacteroidota bacterium | reverse complement strand
CTCGAAATGACGGGAGCGAACGGATCGACATTCAGACCGTTCGGCGTGAGCGACCGCTCACCAAGAGAACTGGAGAGCTCTGAGACTGCCGAGAAGTAGGCGTGAACGGTCATGTCAAACGTCACGACGATCTTCCCCTCGTCCTTGTCCGTCGGAGCGACTTCGAGCCCCTTGAGTGCGAGCGTCTGGACCTTGTACAGTTTCCGGTCGTTCTCGAGATACCAGATGAACCGGTAGAGGTTCTCGAACGGCGCCTCGCCCCGCAGGTTGTAGACGTTGAAGCCGTAGTTCGGCCGCGACTGCGTTCCCTGGAAAATCATGTCGAGCTTCACTTCACCGCTCAGGTCGATCAGCCGGCTGAAGTATGCGTAGCTCTGCGAGGTGACGTCGACCGGCGGAATGTCCTTGTTCCGGTTCTCCCACCGTTTCTGCGTGTCCGTCAGAATGGCGCTCAGGTCGTTGAACTGGTTCACCAGGTTCGGCGTGTTCTGCAGTTCCTCGTCGATCTGCTTGATCTTGAGGTCGATCTGTTTCGCCTTCTTCGGCAGATTGAACGCCCTGATGTACGTTCCGATCCCGACGATGAGAAACAACAGGATCCCGATGGCGATGCTGTTACGTATTTTGTAGGACAAGACGTTCCTCCTTTTCTTTACAGTTTCGGTGGGGGTGGTGGAGGTACATCGATCTTGTACTTATACACGGTCTGCTCCCGGATTGCCTGCACGTTGACTTCCTTCAGCAGGGAATTGTCGAAGAGCGTCGAGAGCCGGGGAATGCGCGTCCGGTACACCGCGTACCCGTTCATGCCGACAGCGCCGTCCTGTGCCCCGCTGAAATCGGTCAGCCAGATGGAGTTCAGATCCTCGACCCCGTGACTGAGCTGGGTCAGCACTTTACTCCATCGCTCACTGCCGGGGACCAGAGAATCATACAGGGCCAGCGAGGTCTTGTACCGGGCCAACTGCTCCTCCAGGGCCGAGATCGAATTCGACAGCGTCAGATTCTCCGCCTTCTGGCTCTCCTTCAACGTCAGAACGTCCGCCAGATCGCGAATCTCCTTCGATTTCTGAGTCACCTGTGTCGTGAAAAAGAGTGTGGAGAAGAACAGGAGCGCCATCAGCACATATCCGTGCCAGGCCAGCTTGAACATCCGTTGCCCCTCTCGCACATCGGCAGGGAGGAGGTTCACATTGTAGACCCGCGGGCTCTCCGGCTCGAGCACCTTCCATGCAGCGCCGAGCGGAACGGCAAACTCGGAGATCATTTCCTGATCTTCAGGACTCAGTGCACTTGAATCAAGCTGCGGGGCCAGAAGGTAGTCGATCTCCTGATCCGGAAGCTGCTGGGCCAGGAACTCCTTGAATGCAACCCTTTTGCACTGACCCGCAAGGACTATCCTGTTGATGCGGGGAATCGCCAGGTTGTCCTGCTCAAGGAGCAGACGGCTGTAGACGGTATTCTGCAGGTTCGGGGAATCGTATCCCTCGCCGATGATGGGCGCGAACTGGTAGAAATGGTCACCGCGCATGAAAATCAGGCGTGTGAATTCCACCCCGACGTAGATGATGACCGAGACATCCTGGGGCTGCAGATCGTAGTTCAGCTTGACCAGGTTCATGAGCGACACGTCGGCGCTGTCGATCGCCGGAATCATGGGGATCCGGTTGCCGATGAAGCCCTTGATGTTCTCCAGGGCGTTGATCAGGCTCAGCCCGTCTTCACGGACGATGCAGAGCAGGTTTCCCTCATCAGTCTTGATCGCGTCCACGGCATCCGCGGAAGGCTGGAACGCGCGGATGCTCTTCAGCTCGTCGAGGATCCGGCCCTTGAGCTTCTTTCCCTTCAACCCGAAATCGCTCTCGAGAACGTGGTAGTAAATCGAAGGCTCGGCCAGACTGTAGGTGAGGGAGTACTTGTTCTTCGGGTACTTTGCCAGAAGACCCAGAAGAACCGCATTGTTGTCCTCCGTCTGCGCCTCACTCGCCGCTTCGCCCCCCGGCGAAACTGCCAGGTTGAAAGCGTCCATTCCGTCCGACGAGATGGTCGCGGCTTCCTCCGCCACCTTGTGCTCCTGAAGTCTGGCGACGAGCGTGGCAGACGTCAGACTCTCGACCACCACCCGGCTCTTCTTGACGGACAGTTGCGCGAGTTTGACATCCAGGCCGTCGACGAACAATCCGAGGACTGTGTTACTGCGCGAAGCCATAAGGAAGTTTCCCGTTTAAGTTGAACATGATCCTTACCCCCGGCCGGAGCAATGAGTTCAATCGCCGGTCGGCGTGAGATTCATCAGCTGCTGGAACCGCCGTTTGTTGTTTGCATTGACAATACCGTTTTCAAGCGAAATCCGCTTCACCTGATACAGACGCTTCAGATCCTGCTCCAGCGTCGTCATTCCCTGGTCGGCGCCTTCCGCCATCATCTGATAGATTTCGCCGGTGTTGTTGTTCTTAATCGCAGCCCGCACCGAGGGGGTCATGACCATGACCTCCTTCGCCAGCACCAGCTTGCCGTCCAGGCTCGGAATCAGCTTCTGCGACATGACACAGGACAGGGTATCCGCCAGACGGAGTCGGACACGCTCCTGCTCAATCGGCGGCACCTCGCCGATGATCCTGTCGATCGTCTCCACCGCCGACGCCGTATGCAGGGTTGAAAAGACCTTGTGACCGGAATCGGTGATCTCGAGCGCGGTCATGATCGTGTCCGGGTCCCGCATCTCCCCGATGACGATCATGTCGGGATCCTGACGTAACGACTGGATTGCACCGTCTTTGAACGAGAGGACGTCACGGCCCACTTCCCTGTGGCGGATGATACACCGGTCGGGCTTGTGTACATACTCCACCGGGGAGGCGATGATGACCGCGTGAGCGTCAACGGTGTGGTTGTTGGCATCGATGATGCTGTCAAGCGTCGTGCTCTTGCCTGAACCGGTGATCCCCGTAACCAGCGTCAACCCCTGTGACGTGTGCGCAAGGCTGAGAATCCGCGTAACGTTCGGGTGGAACTCCAGGTTCTTGTAAGGACGAATCGTCATGTTGATCGCGCGCATGTTGAGCGCGAGATGGTCCAGGTCGAAATAGGCGTTCGCCCGGTACCTGAACATCCGGTCCTCCTCCATGATGGTGTAGGAGAAGTCCAGATTCCGGTTCTCATACAGGAAGAGACGCTGTCGCTCGATCAGGACGCTCTGGATCAGCACGTTGAATTCGTCGAGGGTGAACTTCCCCAGCTCCTTGCTCGGTTTCTTGTCGCCGTAGACGCGGTACCAGATGTAATTTGCGCTGCCATACCCTCCTACGTCGATGTCCGATGCGTTCATCTTTGACATCCGGAGAAGATAGCTGTCCATCAGCTTCCGCAAAGCGGTCCGCTCGGCCGGCGACTGCTTCGATACCAGATCTCCAATAAGCATCTGGCGTTCCATACCTGGAACTGTGTCAGGGACGGAAGCCGCGATTTCTTGAAGCAACTTGATGGCAGTCTCAATCATGCGGGATTACCCTGTGATGCGAAGCATATTACTGGAAAAATATGGACCTAATTTAATGCTTGAGCTTAGCAAAGTCAATTTTATAGACGCTTTAATCGTACCGGCTATCCTTATGTCCTGTATGGTTTTCACAAAAACTCTCCGAATTCCACACTTTCGTCCCGGTAAAGCCTGACACCCATGGTAGCTCAATACCTATGCCAAGAATCACATTCCTGAAATGTGCGAATGGGAGGGAATTTGGAGGGAGAGCCAAGAACAAAAATTCCCTGATTGGCACAATTCGCCAATCAGGGAATGGTGAAAACGCATCAATCTACTCGTACCAGGCGAGAATCTCGTACGCATCTGTGGTCGGAAAGTGCGGCGGAGACGATGTTCTGAACCTTTCGTCGAAAAGAATGCGGCATTTGTACCCTTTGCTCCCCGCCGTCCCAAGGGGGATCCCGTTTGAAGTCGCGTAAATATTTTCTACAATCCACCCACCCAGGGTCTGAAACTGGCCGGGGGGTCG
>DAIUKN010000352.1:0-4016 GCA_036848195.1 Bacteroidota bacterium | reverse complement strand
AGCGCTCCAGACATCGGTGCTCTTCCCGCCGATTGCCACTGCCCGGTCGATCGCCCTCCGAGTCCACGAGTTTGCTGGGATCACCTCCCGGGCTGCGTCAATGATCTCAGGAACCGATCCGCCGTCCATCGCGAGGGCCACAGCAGCGGCGACCGCCTGGCCCGCAATAATCCCCTCTCCGCTATTCGTGACAGACCCATCCATTTCCGCGAGGCGCGCCGCACGATCGGGTTGCCCAGCAGCAACAATGCCAAACGGCGCGACACGCATAGCCAGTCCGTCGCTCCACGCATGAAGGTGCAGACCACTTTGCGGTGGCATAAGGCCGGCCTTCAGATTGCGAATCGCAAGCATCTCGCTGAACCCGGCGCCCTTGTAGGTGTTGGATGCCCTGACGATTTCTCTTTTCCATTCATCGGCAATGATTGCCGCGGTCAGCCGGGGGCCATGCTTGATCAGGAGTCTCGCGTTGAAGAGCGCTGCCTCCGTGTCGTCGCTCCCGGTCTGGCCGGCGTCGAGCAGCCCGGTTACACGACCCCATTGATGCGCGATGGCCCCGGGAGACTTCCCTTCCGTTGGACCACCGAGCGCGTCCCCCAGGGCGAGACCCATCATGCAACCGCGGGCCCTGGATTTACGGATCTGGGGCAAACGATACCTCACTGATAGCGTGACAAGACAATATTGCTCTCCTCCTCTATACGGCTCGCCGTTTCATCCAATCCTAACCGTCCCGAGAAGAATTCCTGAAGAACGGGATTCGCAACCCTGCTCTTCCATTCCACATACCCCGGCGCCCCGAGCCACGAACCGGTGGAGAGGAACTTCGCCGAAGCCGTCGTGACGTCCCAGCCGTTCTCCTTTGAATTGAATTCCGGCATAGCCATGCACGACTTCCGAGCGGGAAGCATCCAGTCGCTTTGCGCCAGCCGAGCCATATTCCGGCGATTGAGCATGAAGCGGATGAACTGCATCGCTTCCGGTTGACGCTTTGACGCCTTCGGTATGCTCAATGTCTGGGTACTCGTACCGGTCTCTTGCGTGCGCGCTCTCAAGGGAGGGATGACACCCCATCGGAACTGCCTGGGGGCATTCTCCACCAGCTGCTGGCGCGCCCAGGCACCGATCCCGACCAGGATGGCGTATCTGCCGGAAAAAAAGCCTGGAATCATCGCAGGACCCGATTGCCCCACGCTCGAAGGGGCGGTTGAACAATCCTTATAGAGCATGTCGTGAACTGTGGAGAGCAGCTCTCTTTCCTCGGGCCCGACACGGACGACGTACTTCTCCCCTTCTCTCCGGAAGAACGAGCCTCCGAATCCGATGGAAAGGTTCATGATGATATTCCCCGAATTGCGCAGGCCGATGGCGGCTCCCCAGCGGTCCACGGTGCCGTCCCCCGACGTGTCAGCGGTGAGCTTGATGGCTGCCGCGCGGAGATCCCGCCATGACCAGGGCTTGTCGAGAGTGGGAGGTTCAATGGCCGCTTTGTCAAGCAGATCCCTGTTATAGAGGCCGATCAGGGATTCCATCAGGAATGGCACTCCCGATATCTGCCCGTCAGGTCGTGTAACCGATGCCCACGCCACATCCAGAATGTCGTCCTTCATTTCCGGTTCGATCATCGGGCCCAGGTCGGCGAGGAATCCCCGCATGGCGAAATCCACGATGACCGAGGATTCGTAATGAAAAACGTCGGGTACATCTCCGGTTTCGAATGACGTAATGAGGTAGTCGTGGACGGAGTTCCAGGTCCCTTGTACATACTCCACCTGCATCCCCGGGTTGGCGGCATTCCATTCAGCCACGATGGCGCGGTTCGTTGCCAGGGCCTGCTCCTGCCAGGCCAAACTCACAAACCGGAGCCCTCGTGTCGAAGCCGGCGCTTTCCGTGTCGGGGGGAGCAAAACGTATGTGAGCGCCCCGCACGCAAGGACAACCGACAGCCCGATGAGAAATGTCGATCGCTTCACACTCAACCTCAGTTCTTCACGGCGCCAGCGACCAGGCCGGACGAAAACCACTTTTGCAGGAAGCCAAACAGGAGCACTGACGGGACAGTCGCCAGCACGCTTGCCGCAGCGAGCGGACCGGTTCGTGCCTGACCTTCCATCCCCGTAAAGCGCGCAAGTTCCACCTGCAGCGTCATCAGGTCCGGACTCTTCATCAACACCATCGCAAAGAAGAACTCGTTCCAGGCAGAGATAAAGGCAAAGAGCACCGATGCACCGATTGCCGGGAGGAGAAGCGGCGCTACAACCCGGAAGAGGGTCTGGGCTCTCGATGCGCCATCGATGGCGGCCGCCTCCTCGATTTCAACGGGGATTGTTTTGACGTACCCGTGGAGCATCCAGAGGATGAACGGAAGATCCCACACAACATAGACAAGCGTCAACCCTACGAGTGAATCGGTGAGAAGAAACATCCTGAGCAGAAGATAGAGCGGGATCAGAACCAGGATCACGGGGAAAATCTGCGATCCGAGGATCCAACCAAGGACGACGTTGTTCCACCGCGTCGAATACCGGGCCAGCGCGTATGAACCTGGAAGCGCGATCATCACCGCGATCGCCGTAGAGAACACCCCAACGAGGAGACTGTTCACCATGCTTGACAGTATCCTTTGCTCCTGGAGCACTGTGCGGTAGTGGACCAGAGACGCCGAATCCGGGATGAGCGACACGGCATTGGTGAAGATTTCTGCCGTCGGCTTCAATGAGGTCGCGAGCATCCAGATCAGCGGAAAGACGAGAAACAGCATGAAGAGAAGCAATCCCAGATGTGTCGCCGCCCCGACGGCCATGGCCCGTACCTTCATGAGCGGCTCTCCCTGAGCTGTACCCGGAGATAGCTGAACAGGACAATGGTAATGATCAGGACCATCACATTCCCGATGGCGGCTGCGTAGCCGACATAGCCATAGCGAAACGCTTCTTCATATGCTGCGAGCATCGGCAGGCGGGTCAATCCTCCAGGCCCACCCTGCGTCAACACCCAGACGATGCCGAATGTATTGAAATTCCACATGAACGAGAGAGAGACCACAGCGGCCATGACCGGAGTAAGCATCGGGAGAGTGATCCGGGTAAACTCCTTCCACTTTCCCGCCCCGTCGATGCGGGCGGCTTCGTAGAGCTCGTTCGGGATCGCCTGGAGACCTGCGAGGAGAAAGACCGCCGCCTTGGGGATTTCCCCCCAGGTCCCCGCAACGATGACCGCCGGGATGACATACTCGAAGCTGGAAAGCCAGTTGATGTTCTGGTGGATGAGACCCATCTGAAACAGGACCCCGTTGAGTATCCCCGTATCAGGATCATAGACCTGCCGCCACACGATCCCGCGGATGATCGGTGGCATCGCCCACGGGATGAGCATCAGTGTGCTGTAGATTGAAGTAAACCGGATCTTTCGTTGCAGGAGGAGGGCGAGGCACAATCCCAGGCCCACCTGGCCGGCGGTGACAACAATGGTCCAAACGAGCCCAACCTCGAAAGATTGCCAGAAGTAGACGTCTTTGACCATCCGGGCATAGTTGTCCAGTCCGTTGAAGTGGATGGGGTCTCCGAGGCGATAGTCCGTGAATCCAAGGTAGACTCCCCGCAGCAGCGGCAAGACGGAAAGCAGGAGCACGGGTATGAGGGCCGGAAGAAGGAACTTGAGCTGCCCCCCCGTCCGGACGGTGTTGGCGGATCTAGTCACGGACTCCCTTCTTCTCCCACGGAGCGCCGACAGCATGAAGGAAGCGGGAGACAAATCGTTCGTACTGTTTGTAGTCAGGCCCGGTACTGTCGCGGCCCAGAACAATAACGAGATTGTGAACGGGATCGATCCGGAAGAGCGCTCCCGAAGCCGCTTCATGCCCGATTGTTGAATCGCTCAGACCATTGCCCCCAAGCGGAGCGCACCCCATCCCCCATGATCTCCGGAGATCACTCTGTCCGAACCGCAGGGGCTTCGGAAGGAGCGCGCTCCAGGCCCGCTCGCTGAGAAATTGATAGGCCCCGTAACGACCATGG
>DAIUKN010000351.1:0-4022 GCA_036848195.1 Bacteroidota bacterium | reverse complement strand
CGGATCCTGGTACAGTGCGCGTCGGGTGACGGCAACCTGCTGCTGAATGTCGGCCCGATGCCGAATGGTGAGATTGAGCCACGTCAGGTCAAGGTCCTGAAGGAAATCGGGGCATGGTTGACACGATACGGAGAGAGTATCTATCGGACGCGCGGCGGCCCCTTCCGTAACGGCGGGTGGGGTGGTTCAACCCAGAGGGGGAATATCGTGTACCTGCACATTCTGAAATGGGACAACAACCGTCTCATGCTTCCAGGCCTTGCTGCGACGATCAAAAGGAGCGAGGCCCTTACGGGGGGCGACGTAAGGGTCGAGCAGACTTCCGATGGCATCATCGTTCAAATGCCCGAGCAGCAACAGGGAAAACCTGCCACGGTTGTAAGGCTTGAACTCGACAGGCCGATCGATCAGACGGAACCGCTCGAGGTTCGCAGAAGAATCACCGTGGACATGGAAAAAGTCGCCATAGAATTGGCAACTCCGCCGGATGCCAAGTTTTCAGCCAAAGGTGTGAAGTCTCTTATTGATGGAGTGAGGGGCACCACCGATCGCATGGACGGCGAATGGTTGGGGTTTGAGGGGAACGATTTTGAAGCGTCGTTTGATTTTCGCGCCGCGAGAAGAGTCAGCAGAATCATCATCGGGTGTTTGCAGGAGCAGGTCTCCTGGATCTTTTGTCCGAAGAGAGTTGAAATATCAGTGTCAGATGATGGCACGGCATTCAGGACCGTAGGCAATATCACTACGGGTGAACCGAAGGAAGACGCAGAAATCAGATGTCATGATTTCAGTGTGTCATTCGACCCCGTCGTAGCCCGGTACTTGAGGATTCGAGCGGTGAACCTCGGGGTGTGTCCCGCCTGGCATGAAGGTGCGGGACGCAAAGCGTGGGTTCTTGTCGATGAAATCGGTGTCGAGTGATGGACCGCCATTCGAGAAAGGAGGCTCTGTGAACAAGAGGGAATTCGTAAAGACGCTCGGATTAGGCAGCTTTGCACTGGCCGCCGGCAGTAGGTTTCCTTCCCTTCTTGCCGCTGACCGGGATGGCAGACGGAAATACTGGACCTGGGTGACGACGGACGTCGCACCATCTGCGGATGAATGGAAAAAGCGGTTCGAGGTCATGCGGCGTGCCGGCATCGATGCCATCTTGCCGGAAATCTACAATAGCCGGCGCGCGTTCTTTGGAAGCAAACACCTGCCTGTGGAGGATGCCTGGCTGGAGGAGATCTTGCCGCTGGCGAAAGCCGAAGGGCTGGAAGTCCACGCCTGGATCTGGACGATGCCCTGCAATGTTGAGGAGGTGCGCGATCGGCATCCGGAATGGTTTTGTGTCAACCGAAAGGGAGAGTCGGCGGCAGAAAAGCCCGCGTATGTTGACGACTACAGATTCCTCTGTCCCTCACGGCCTGAAGTCCATGAGTTTATCAAGACCACCGTTACCGAGTTGTGTGGCTATGATGCGCTGGACGGGATACATCTGGACTATGTTCGTTACCCCGATGTAATTCTCCCCGAAGCACTTCAGCCCAAATACGGGATCAAGCAGGATCGTGAATATCCCCAGTATGATTACTGTTATTGCGAGGTGTGTCGCCGCGACTTTGCGAAGGAAACGGGTATTGATGTTTCAAAGCTCGATGACCCGGCGCTCAGTGTCCCGTGGAAGCAATTCCGTTACGACAGGATCACTCATCTCGTCAATGACACGGTGATCCCCGTGGCCCACAAGAACAAGAAGCTGGTGACCGCGGCGGTGTTCCCCAACTGGGAAATGGTGCGACAGGAATGGCCGGCCTGGAAATTGGACGCGGCCCTCCAGATGCTCTATCATAGCTTGTACGGAGAAGGGATCGAGTGGATAAGGGAGAAAACGGAAAAGGGAGTCAAGTCACTGGCTGGTCGCCTACCGCTCTACAGCGGCCTCCTTCTCTTTCGGATGAGTCCGGAAGAACTGGCCAAAGCCATTGCAGCCTCTCTCGAAGGCGGTGCGAATGGGGTGGTGCTTTTTCCCGCCCAGGCCATGACCGACGCCCACTGGAAGAGTTTCAGCGAGGCAATCAGGAAGTAATTTCGTCCTACCTGAATCCTCTCATTTCCCTCTTCAGACCGGAGGTTCGCTACGATGAAAAAGAATCACTCCGTCACGATGCTCGGGACCGGATTGATCGGCATGTTTTACACTATGGCGATCCAATCGCAGCGCGGTCGCGATCGGGTCCAAACGGTCTGCGCCCGGACCGATGATGAAGCAGGGTCCTTTGCCCGGAAGTGGGGTATTCCCCGATGGACGACCGACATGGCTGACGCGGTCCGGGATCCGGAGACTGACCTTGTCATTGTCGGACTTCCCAACAATCTCCACAAAGAGGCCGTGCTGCTCGCAGCCGAGGCCGGGAAACCGGTTCTCTGCACGAAGCCTCTTGGCCGGACGGCGGCGGAGGCACTGGAAATCGTGGACGCTGTCGAGAAGGCCGGTGTTTTCGGGGGCTACCTGGAGGACCTCGTCTACACGCCCAAGACACTCAAGTCTCTGGCGTCCGTTCGAAGCGGCGCTGTCGGCAGGGTTCTCTGGGTCCGGTCCAGGGAAACCCATCCCGGACCGCACAGCGCCTGGTTCTGGGACAAGGAGATTGCGGGTGGGGGCGCCATCGTTGATATGGGTTGTCACTGTATTGAGATCATCAGGAGTTTTGTTGGGAAGGAGATCAGGCCGGTCGAAGTCATATGCACGGCGGATACGCTCGTTCATCCTATTGCAGCTGAAGATGCGGGAATTGGACTCATCCGGTTCGAGGACCAGTCTCTCGGCCAGTTCGAAGTGAGCTGGACGTTTCGGGGCGGCATGGACCTGCGGGATGAAATCACCGGCACGGAGGGAACGATCTGGCTTGACCACTTCCTGCGGACCGGATTCGAGATGTATACCGCCGTCGGTCAGGGTGGCTATGTCGCGGAGAAGGCGGAAGGAGAGAAGGGCTGGCTGTTTCCGGTTGGGGACGAGGTCCATGAGCTGGGCTATACCCACATGTTCACCGACATGTTCGACGCTCTTGATGAAGGTCGGACCCCGATGGAGACGCTGTACGACGGCTACGTCGTCAATGCTATCATCGATGCCTGTTATCGATCTGCCGCGACGAAGAAATGGGAGCCCGTTGAACTGGAGAAATGGATGTACAAGCAGGCGGAGCAGCGGGTGGGAGGCGCGCAGAAGACGGTGGACGACAGATACATACTGATCAAAGAAGAACGGATGCCCGACGGCAAAGTCAAAATGATCATGAAGGACAGGAGGACGGGCGAGATCGTTCAGCAGATCAGGAACACGCCGGTGTAGCTCCTCGGCTCTCTCGTCCCGCTTTTGCGGGACTCGTTCGCTCGGGGCAATGCGTCTCGCCCTTCAGATGCGAGGGAATCCCGGCAAAACCCCGTTCCATTGTGCTGAGAGGGGAGTGACGGAACCAAATCTCTCGCTCGTGTGTTGAGAATTTGATGCCTGCTTGTGAGGCACCTGAAGCCTGATTGGTTAGGGATGCATTGACATTACGGATTTTTGCCGCACCATGGTACTCCAGGACCTGATGAAACAGATTCATCCTCATATCGGCGCAGCCTCCAACGTTGCGTGTTGTTGCTGTCCTCTCCTCCCGAAGGGCAGCTGATGTCCGCCTGAATTGCACCAACCTGTTGTCGCGGTCACCCAGTTTCGGCCCTTCCTTCGCGAAGGGCTTCTTGTTTTGTTGCCGTTTAACCATCAATCACAATCACTGGAAGGCCATCATGAGAGCACACAACATCCTTGAAACCATCGGCCGGACCCCCGTTGTGCGGATCAATCGCCTGTATCCCCCCGGCGCGGAAGTGTGGGTGAAACTCGAACGATCCAATCCGGGTGGCAGCATCAAAGATCGCATCGCGCTCTCGATGGTCGAGGACGCGGAGCGGAGGGGGATCCTGAAGAAGGGAAGCGTCATCATCGAACCGACGTCCGGCAACACGGGGATCGGACTTGCCATGGT
>DAIUKN010000350.1:2542-4042 GCA_036848195.1 Bacteroidota bacterium | reverse complement strand
TCGCTTTCTGATTACCGATTACATTTTTGAAAAGGACAAGATCTTCGCCTACCTGAATCTCGACGACGAAGAGCTGAAGCTCTACGAGACCCTGGTCGGAAGCATCGAGCACAACATCCCTACACCTGACCTCGTCGTCTATCTGCAATCAAGCGTCCCTCGGCTGATGCAGAACATCAGGCACCGCGGACGTCCTTACGAAGCCCCAATGCAGGAATCCTACATCAAAGACCTGAACGAAGCCTACAACTATTTCTTCTTCCGCTACAAGAGCACGCCGCTGCTGATCGTGAACGCCGCCGATATCGACTTCGTCAATAACCGGGAGCAATACGAGGACCTGCTCAGGGAAATGTTCAGGCCATCCCGTGCGGCAGTGGAATACTACAATCCGCCGGCACAGCGGTAGGAGGGGATCATGGTAAGGCTGATTGTTTATGCGGTTCTCGGTTTTCTCCTCTGGAGAATTCTCCAGTCCGTTACCAGGCTCATCAACCCGCGTCCTCCCGGGGACACATCCCCGCCGCGCAAAAAGACTCCACCGGACCTTAACAACATCAAGGATGCGGAGTTCGAGGATTTGACGCCGAAGAAGGGGGGAGAGGCCGGCCGGCCCTCCAACTAGGCCTCCCTCCGCACGTATGCTTCGACCAATCGAACGCATCTTCAAACGAGCTCTGGGGGCAATCCTCGGCTTCGTGTTTCCGTCCCGGCGCCCCCTGGAGGCCTTTCCAGAGAATCTGCAGCGCATTCTCGTCATCCGGCAGCACAACCAGCTCGGGGATATGCTCTGCATAGTTCCTATGCTCCGCGCACTGCACGGCAGCTACCCCGGAGTACGGATTTCCCTGATGACAAGCCCGGTCAACCATGACGTCATGTGGCACAACCGGTATCTGGCCGACGCAATTCTGTTCGACAAGCGGGAATTCCTCCAGGGAAGATCCCTCCGTCTGAGGAAGCTCATGGCCTTCGCAGCGAGGCTCCGGAGAGAGAAATTCCAGATTGTCCTGGTTCCTGCGACGGTCTCAACCTCCTTCACAAGCGACCTTATGGCGTTCCTTTCAGGTGCGCCGATCCGGGTGGGCGCTGCTAGTCTCGACGGGAAGGCGAACCCTTCGACTTTCTTTTTCAATGTTCCGGTCCGTCTTGATTGGCGACAGCAGCCACATCGGCACCAAACTCTACGGAACATGGATATCCTTGTAGGATCGGGGATTTCAACGCAAGACCTCAGCCTCGAAATAACCCTGAATCCAGATGAAGAAACAGATGGTAAGTTGTTTGTTGATAAAGTAAAAAGCGGAAGATCCTTAGCGATAGGATACCATCCCGGAGCAGGGAAGCCACCGAATCGATGGCCCGCGGACCGGTTCGCAAAGTTGATCGACCTGACTGCCGGGCGGATTCATGCGGCGGCCTTTGTGACCTGTGGGCCTATGGATACAGAACAGGTTGATGATGTTCAACGAGCAGTCAAGTCACCCGTAGAGATTATCA
>DAIUKN010000350.1:0-2532 GCA_036848195.1 Bacteroidota bacterium | reverse complement strand
CACGTTGCCTCTATCCTGAGGCACTTAGACTTGTACATCACCAATGACACCGGGCTGATGCACGTGGCCGCAGCCGTGGGAGTTCCCGTTCTTTCGCTTTTCGGCCCAACAGACCCCCAACAATGGGCACCAATGGGAGGAAATAATCGTTATATCTACGGGGAGGGGGGTGACATTTCGAATATCCCGGTGGAACAGGTGGTCGCTGCCACGATGGAAATGCTCATCCGACCTGCCTCTTCGGAGAAGACGACATGATGATTGGGAAGTCTCAAAAGGTCGACTTCAGGCAGGAGATCCTGAAGCTGAAAAAGGACCTGAATGCTGTGATCCTGGCACACTACTACCAGGACTCGGAAATTCAGGACCTCGCAGACGTAATCGGCGACAGCCTGGAGCTTTCCCGCCGTGCGGCAGACACGAAAGCTGAAGTGATTGTCTTCGCCGGGGTCCATTTCATGGCCGAGACCGCCAAGATCCTCAACCCGGCCAAACAAGTCTTGCTTCCCGACCTGGACGCCGGGTGCTCTCTCGCCGAGGGCTGCCCGGCCCCGGCGTTCAAAGCCTTGAGAGAAAAGAACCCGCACCATGTATCGATAACCTACATCAATTGCACGGCCGAAGTGAAGGCGCTGAGCGATATTATCTGCACTTCGAGTAACGCCGAAAAGCTCATACGACAGATTCCCGCGGAGCAGCCGATCCTCTTCTCGCCTGACCGGAACCTCGGGAAGTTCCTGATCAAGAAGACAGGAAGGGAGATGCTCCTCTGGGATGGGTCGTGTATCGTTCACGAAACGTTCAGCCTGCGGAAAATCATCCAGTTGCAGATGGAACACCCCGACGCGGAATTGATAGCACACCCGGAATGTGAAGAGCCGATCCTTGCCAGGGCAAGCTACGTCGGGTCGACCAGTGCACTTCTGAAGTATGTCCAGAATTCTGCGGCAACAAAGTACATTGTTGCAACCGAATCAGGGATTCTCCATCAGATGAAGAAGTTTGCCCCGCAGAAGGAGTATATTCCCGCGCCCCCCGAGGCAAACTGCTCGTGTAACGACTGTCCCTACATGAAACTGAACACGATCGAGAAGCTCTATCTCTGCATGAAGAACAGATCCCCGGAAATTACTCTTGCCCCCGATATCGCTCGGAAGGCCCTTGCTCCGATCCAGAGGATGCTCGCCATGAGCTGATCATCCATGTACTGGTTCTTTCTTGGAGGAAGGTCTCTGCTGACATATGCAGAGGCCTTTTTTTTTGAGGGGAGGTGATTTGTACCTGTGCACGATCTTTCGTATATTTTTCTGATTTTTCTCAGGAATCTCCTTTCAGGACTCGAAACATGAACCGGGTATATATTGATGAGCTAACGCGGCATACGGGTGAAGAGGTGACTCTCCGGGGGTGGGTCTACAACAAACGCTCAAGCGGGAAAATCAAGTTCGTTGTCATGCGTGACGGAACGGGGCTGGTACAAGGGGTCATCGTCAAAGGGGCTGTCAGCGAGGAAGTGTTCAGCCGATTTGACGAATTGACGCAAGAATCATCATTCGAAATGACCGGAAGAGTGCGGAAAGAGGAGCGGGCACCGGGAGGTTACGAAATGGACCTGTCGGGCATCCGGATTATCAGCATTGCCAGGGACTACCCGATCACCCCGAAAGAGCACGGGATCGAATTCCTGATGGATCGCCGGCATCTCTGGTTGCGTTCAAGCCGCCAGCACGCCATTCTTCGGGTCCGGCACCAGATCATCATGGCCATACGGCAGTTCTTCGATGACAGGGGATTTCTGTTGATGGATGCCCCTATCTTTACCCCAGCAGCGTGCGAAGGGACCTCAACACTGTTCGAGACGGACTATTTCGATCTCGGAAAGGCGTACCTCACCCAATCGGGACAGCTGTATGGCGAGGCGGGAGCGATGGCGTTCGGGAAAGTGTATGTATTCGGGCCGACGTTTCGGGCAGAGAAGTCCAAGACGCGGCGCCATCTGACCGAGTTCTGGATGGTGGAACCAGAGGTCGCCTTCAACGATCTGAACGATAATATGGACCTCGCGGAAGAGTTCCTTGAACACATCGTCGGGTCCGTCTTGAAACACCGGATGCCTGAGCTGCAGACACTTGGCCGAAACACAAAGTTTCTTGAGAATGTGAAGCGCCCGCTGCCTCGGATTACGTATGATGAAGCGGTCGAGATCCTGAAGAAGAAGGGGATTCCCTTCGAATGGGGGAATGACCTGGGAGGGACGGATGAGACAGTGGTTTCGGAACAATTCGACCGCCCGGTCATGGTCCACCGGTACCCCGCGGCCATCAAAGCGTTCTATATGAAACGAGATCCCGAGAACCCGAAGCTGGCTCTCGCCGTCGACGTGCTCGCTCCCGAAGGGTACGGCGAAATCATTGGCGGCAGCCAGCGAGAGGATAACCTCGATCTGATACTCGAACGCCTGAAGGAGCACAACCTTCCCCAGAGCGCCTTCGAGTGGTACCTCGACCTTCGGCGGTACGGCAGCGTCCCCCA
>DAIUKN010000349.1:0-4053 GCA_036848195.1 Bacteroidota bacterium | reverse complement strand
CGCCTTTGTCACCGCGGATAAGGGCTTCTTTCTTGGCGCGGGACCAGCGTTTGAGCTGGGATTCCCGACGGCGAGCCACAACAAAATCCTCGAATTCCTCGACGTAGGCTATGCTAACAGGCGGATCGATCAAGGTCTGACGAGCACCTTCGCCACGACAATGCGCAACGAAACGACTGTCAATATCGTGGCAGCAACCTATGTAGACAGACCCAGATCGAAGGCGAAGGATGTAAACATAGCAGGCCAAGAGCTCCTCTACCAGACACATCCAGGATCCCACCCAATTACCGCTGGCTTGGTGCCGATTTTGCGAAGGGTTGACCGGGTTCCTCGCCCCGCCCGCTGTGGGGGGGTGAAAGCGATGAGCGAGCCCCGCCCACTAAGCAAAATCGCCCCACCACTGTTTCCAGTGGCGGGGCGAGTCGAATCGCTCCGCGAGACACACGAAAACTCGAACTACATCCTGCTGCGAATTCCTATCGAAATCAGGAATTCCGCCCGCGGCGAGAAGGCCTTTTCCGTCGCAGAAGGTCACCTCCACGCTACTCTCCCACTCTCTCCGGCAGCCATCTCCCGGCTACGGGATGCATCCATCAGGCTTAAGGTCTGTTTGAACCGGTCAACCGATAGTGCAGGTTCAGTTCTAAACCGGATACGTCCTAGATTTGGCAGCAAATGCCCGGCATCGGATGGACGTTCAGTGTAGCCGATGTGGATGTCTATTCGATCCTCACCGTGGCGATCCCATTCGCGGGAAGTCTGATCGCATCCACCGGTTTCCCCTTTTCTTCCGACGGGTTGCTCATGTATACCGATTTCGCTCCATCACCAAACGTGAACTTTGCTACTTCAGGGGATCCACCTGCGTTGAACAGGCGAACGAGATACCCGCGTCCGGCGCTCACTGGCTTCACGTACGTGATGATAATGCCGCCGGGCGTAAGCCCAAAGAGCGGCTTCGGTTTTGCCTCTTCCGTCCCAACCTGCCGGATCACAAGAGGCTGGCTCCGTTCGACTCCCTTCCGTACGACGTCCTGCTGGTTGTAAAGCCCGTGTGGCAATATCGAATAATGGTATGAGCTGACTCCCCCCTGTTCGGCCGCGTAGTTCGTGTGCCAGTAGTTATTCATCACATACGACGCCAGTCGGGAGGAGGACCATTGAGAATTTCTCCAGTTGACATTTCTCGGAGACGGGAGCTCACTGTGCATTTCCCCGACTTCCACCAGTGGTGATTCAGCGACAGTTAGTGTTACGCCATAGCCCTGATTTGACACATCCACCCAGCGCTGCGCGGAAAAATAATCCTTGCAGGATCCCGGCAACTGGTCTGCCTCCGGACGGATGACGCCGTACCCGAGGTCGATACGTACTACTCCTTCAGGAACAGCGAACGGAAAGCCAAAATGGACGGCTTCCTTCGTCCGGACCTTCCGTTTGTCAATCGTGTTTATCACCTCCACCCTTCCCATCCCGCTGATCACGCGCACTTCTCTCCTCAGGGCATTACACCCTGGCGCTTGTGACGTCACAACAAACGACGCGACAAGGGGCCCGCGCTCCTTGATCGCTATCGAGGGGGTTCCACTCTTGAGAGCTTCTCGTGCATCGAGCCCGGACACGTAGAAATACTCATTCAGCCCGCTCCCCTGTGTTGTGTCAACATAGTCGATTGGAGGGAAGATCGTCTTCAGATGGCGGAGACTTCCGGTCGTCGTATCCACCACGATTTCAAGATTATCGTCGCGAACTGTGAACCCCTCAATTGTGAGATTGCTCCTGTATGACGCTACTCCCGCGTGGAGCGTGTAGCGCTTTGCTCCAAGAGCCGGGACATTCCGGGCAAGAAACGCCAGGTCGCCATTCGTCAGCCGTTGACTCGGCATGCTGTTTCCACTCTCATCTTTCACCACGTCGCCAATGAGGCCTTGCGCCTTGGGAAGAGTCACGAGATCGCTCCGCTCCCAGGAGTTGGTGTTGATGACATCGAAGGCACTTGCCGGAGATGCCCCGGCGGGCGAATCCAGGAGGACACCACGGAGTTGGGCGGAAGTAGCAGCGCCATCGATCGCAAAACGCTGTTTGATTTCCCATTGCTTCACAACAAAGGAGCTTTCAGGATCGTTGATGCTATTGTACGCTCCCCATGTGTGCTCGTCAAAGAGAAGAACATCCTTCCAGGCATTATAGAATTTGTTCTGATCGTACTTCGCGGGAGCAAGAATCGTATACAGCGCCTCGGTTTGGATAAGCTGCTCAGAAGTCGTGCGGTTCACCCCCAGCTCCTTCGCTGTCGAGGCTGCACCATCCTCCCAGTACGGCGTGAAATCTCCGGAGAACGCAGGAAGGGCAGCACCGTATTTGTGCTCGAACTCCCTGAAGAGAGTTTCGGTTGTCGAGATGGTGATTTTCGGAGAGACGTGTGTCTCATTCCATCTCTTGACATACTGCGGCAGGTCAGGGTCAACGGTCCCATTATCCCCGTTGATGGTGTGTCTCATATGAATCATATCGTACGGATAACCGATTTCATCGAGCCATTCGAAGTAGTGCAACAGATTCCGGAGGAAGCTTAGGCGGTTGGCATCGGGAGCCGAAACGCCGGCGAAGAACGACCCGTACCCAAAACCCGCCATCCAGTACAGGATCCGTTCATTGCCGGAGGGAGACACCCAGTAAAACGGTCGATCTGCCCATGAGCTGTTTGTATGACCTGTTCTATCGCCGCCCGAATACGGACCATTCGGGCCGCTGGAGAAATACCTGATGCCGGCCTGGGCAAGCGTAGGGACCATATTCCAGGTCATGCCAGGTACATCGGAAATCATCGCAGATGTCACAGGAATCCCATACTTGCCCTTCAACGATCGAGCAAACTCTGTCAGCCGGAAGAACTCCTCAGGCCGCATAATGCCGGTAAGGACGTTGGCATACAATCCTTGAAGGCTCATGCTGCCGTCCCGTACGGCATCAAGGAATTCCTTCCGCTCAGACTCTGTGGCATTGTTCAGAAACGCCTCCGCGGCCCAGAGAACCTCGATGTTCCACTTGAACCGCGCCTCAGGCGGATACGAGGCTGTCTTCTTGATCAGGTCCAGCGCATCGTAGGTGTTCTTCACCTGCTTCTTCAGTACCTCCGTTTGAAGATCCGTATATCCGATATCGTTGTGCGAGTGCGGGAGCAGGTGGATAGTCCGGTTCACCACTGGTTTCAGCGTGGCCTTGAGAGTCTCTGTCGCTGAGCCATCGACCGCGACCTTGACGAGAACCTCTCTCGGCGCTGCGACTGCCGGGACCGAAAAGTCGAAAATGTTCGACCCCCGTATCAACTCCTTCCGTTCCTTCACTCTGTTGTCGATGGAAATAACCGCGCTCCTCTTTTCTGCGAGGGAGGCTATCGCCACACAGATCGTCTGCCGGAGCTCGTTGTCCACCTGAAGTAGAAACGGAAGCGGGAGGACTTCAATACTGACATCCCGAAGATCATACATGAATGTCATATACCAGTCGCTTGAATTGGCTTTCTCCCCGACAACCCGCAGTCGAAGAGGCGCTCCACTCTTGTACCGCGTCACCGGGACCTTTAAGTACATGTACCCATTCGCATCTCTTGCCGCGTCTTCTTTGACAAGTTCAAACGACAATTCGGAGCCGTTCTCTGCTTTCAGACTCCACTGCTTTGTATTGACACCCTTGTACGTCTTGATGACGAAGGATTTCTGATTGTTGATGAAGAAATCAAAGCTCCTATTGTCCGCGCTTGTCACCGTTGAGTAGCTGGCGATCCATTTGTAGGTGACATACTCACCTTTGGCAACACTGGGAATTGGTTCTGTTTCCCACTCGATATTCATCTCCCCGCTGGTACATCTGGTGAGGAGAGCGGTGGTCGCCAGAGGATTGAAGCAGTTGTAGTCCAGCCTTTCCCCGGCGATGCTTTTCAGATATCCCTTCAAAGGATGGATGCTCGAGAGTTGATCGAGCGAAGTCTGGGCACTGGCATGGTGGACAACTGCGATGGCCGCTGAGACCAGCACTGCGACTGTCATT
>DAIUKN010000348.1:0-4053 GCA_036848195.1 Bacteroidota bacterium | reverse complement strand
TGGTCACTCCCGGCCACCCTGAGTACCCGGCAGCTCATGGCTGCGTCACCGGCGGACTGGCGTATGCCATCGAGAGGTTTTTCGGCACCAACCAACAGAACGTCACTCTCACGAGCACATCCGTCGCGGGAGCGTTACTCACCGAGCACCACTTCACCAACACGCAAGATATCGTGTCGGAGGTGATCAACGCGCGCGTGTACGGTGGAATACACTATCGCACTTCTGCGGAACATGGCGCAATGATCGGGCAAAAGGTCGCAGACTGGGTCGCCAACCATTATTTCAAACTTAAGAACGCAGACATACCCACGGCGGGACTGCAGCTCTGGCTGAGAGCCGATACAGGTGTTACGCTCAACGGCACAACTGTAAGCGGCTGGGCCGACCAAAGCGGGAACGGAAACAACGCCATCCAGTCCAACGCGTCGCGGCAACCGCTCTTGGTGGCTGGCGCGCTCAACGGGAGGCCCGTGCTGCGATTTGATGGTGCCAACGATCGGCTGGGACTCACGGGGGCCACACCGATGTCTCAGATCAGCCTTTTCATCGTTCAGAAGGTGGATTCTGGGGCGACCGGCCCCACCCCCTACTACCCTATAACTCTGGGGAACAACTTTCAGGATGGACAGACCTACTCCCTATCCATGCAGAACGAGTTCTCAATCTCCAGAAACGACGAAATCAACCCTGTAACCGGATTGCATCAGTGGGTCAGGGCCACGGAGAAAGGCTGCGCTGCATTTGGAACCTGGAAAATCGTCAGTGTTGTCACAGACAAAAACATCTGGAACACTACCCTTCGTGCGAATGGGGTGAATGCATCCATTGTACCTCAAGAATATAATATCGCCATTTCAGTCCCTCTGGGCAATTCCACGGGTACTGGAATTGGAGGCATCGGCCAGGCTGACGGGGTTCCGGCAGGACAGGTTACATTCAAAGGCGACATTGCAGAAGTGCTCGTATACAACAGCGCCCTTACCGATTCGGCACGGCAGGCAGTCGAAAACTATCTGAACAGCAAGTATCACGTGCTCAACCCGCCTGTTGCCGGTCTCCAGCTTTGGCTCCGGGCGGACTCAGGCCTGGTCCTCAACGGCCAGAACGTGAGCAGATGGAAGGATGTGAGCGGCAACGGCAACGATGCCCTTCAGCCTGACACCGCCCGGCAGCCGTTCCTGGTGGGAAAGGCAGTCAACGGCATGCCTGCGCTGAAGTTTGACGGCGTGAACGACCGCTTGGCATTCACGGGGACGACACGCATGTCCGCGTTCAGCATGTTCATCGTCCAGAAGATCGACTCCGGCGCCGCTGACTTTCACTACTATTACCCCATCACCCTCGGCGACCAGACTGGGAGCTATGGCCTCTCCATGCGAAACGGTTTCTCCAACAATTCACCAGACGAGATCGACCCGTATGTGGGAGAAATTAGTTGGGTCCGCGCGGTTACCCCGGGGTGTGCTGCATTCGGTCAGTGGAAGATCGTCGATGTAATTGCGAACCAGACCATGTGGAACACCACAATGCATGTCAACGGCGTTGCTGCAGCGATAACACCCCAGGGACCTGAAAATTTCGCTCTCTCCGTGCCGCTCGGCAATGCCACCGGCTCAGACATTGGGGGGGGGCTCGGGATGACGAGCGGCGTCTCGGCCGGCTGGCTCATCGCGCGATGCCAGATCGCCGAGGTGCTCGTCTACGGCTCAGCTGTCTCCGATTCGGCACGGAAGGCGGTCGAGCAGTATCTCATGCTGAAATATCTAGGAGTAGCGACCGCAGTTGCTGGAAGTGGATCGGGCAATCTCCCTGAGAGATATCTCCTTAGCCAGAACTACCCGAACCCGTTCAATCCCACGACAGTGATCGGTTATCAGGTCCCCGTGGTCAGCGACGTGAAGCTCATCGTGTACGACCTTCTCGGTCGAGAGGTGGCAATGCTGGTGAACGAAAGGGAAGCGGCGGGGAGCCACAGTGTGCAGTTCAATGCGAGCGGATTGGCAAGTGGAGTGTATCTGTACAAGCTGACCACCGGTTCGTTCGTCCAGACGCGAAAGATGATCTTACTCCGGTAGGGGCCGGGGATCCGATTATAACGAAAAGGCGGGCATCCGATCAATTGTGGGTGCCCGCTTTTCTTCTTCGGGCCGAAAACCAGTAGAACATGGCGTTCCCCGTTTACTCAATATGTTGAGTAAATTTTCTCAGCGCATTGAGTAAAGTTGATCAAAGGAAATTTTCTACGCCGGAAGGGTGCACGATGGCGGCAGCCAAACCGTCGATTCCATTCGGCTTCTGGACCTGCGCTCCCCGTGGCTTTACCGGCTTTGAAATGCATGCTACTTTTGGGGCAACGCTTTTCGGATATGCTGCGCCAGTCGACTTGCCTGCGGAGGATCGAAGTTGCAGAGGACGACGATTACGTACCCGGTCGAAGGATCCCATTCCAGCGCTGCGTTCAACCCGGGCGCACCCCCCTCGATGCCGAGGCCACTGCCGGTCTCCCCGAGGGTGAGCACTCCCTCCTTCAGAGACCGGACGAACCGGAACAGATCGCCCGCAGTACAATATCCTCCGCCCGCCGAACTCCCGATCCCGGGAAGCGTGGCGAAGTTCGAGGACTTCTGCGCTGTGGTGTATCCGAGGGCACTGTTCGGCGGTAGAGCCGACTTGCGGAACCAGCCTGAACCCGCCATACCGGCTGGGGCATATACGTGTTGCCGGACATACGCATAATAGTCCAACCCGGACGTACGCTCAACGATCAGTCCCAGAACGATGTAGCCACCATTGGAATAGCGCCTTGCTGTCCCGGGGGCGAATTCGAGCGGCTTGTCAGCGAAGAGCGGCAGGTAGTCCTTTAGTCCCAGAATCTTCTCCTTATCCGCTGCATTGAAACGCTCGCCGAAGAAATCGCCTATGCCGGAGCTCATGTTGAGGAGTTGGTTGATCGTCACCGAGCGCGAAGCCTCGGCATTCGGATAATCGGGGAGGAAACGACCGATGGTGTCGGACAGGGAGAGCTTCCCCTGCGAAGCCAGCTGGAGGACGGCGATCCGCGTAAAGATCTTGTTTATCGACCCGACATTGAACCTGGTGTCGGGACGATTCGGGACCTTCTTCTCGCGATCGGCAAATCCGTATGCCTTGGAGAAGAGAACCGAATCCTCCCGTGCAATCAACACCACACCTGAGAATTGGTCGAGCGCAGTGAGTGAGTCGACATAGGATGCCGTATGGGTCAGAAGATCGTCCACCGATGCCTCGGGTGCGACGGCAGGCTGGTCCGGGTCGTCCGTCTGCAGCACGGAGATCCAGGAGATCGCACGTTTGGGAGAGTTCTCGAATCCGAACCCGAATTCGAACCATCCCTCCTTCTCAGAGCGGATGATGGTGGAAAGAGAGCTATCACTTGTCGCCACGACGCGGTAGAGCCGGATGTCGCCCAAATTCTGCCGGAGCTGTCTGTACCTCTGCATCCGTACATCAACGGGGACAGACTTCAGGGCCTCTGCCGCCCAACCGGACTCGATGAACGCCCGCATCTCTTTTTCGCCGGCATTGTACGCGGCGATATACGCGGAAACGCGTTCTCCGGCAGGCGTCTTGGGAAGCTGGCTCTGTGAGAGAGCATCCCGGAATGGCACGAAAATCATGAGAATGAGGATAGAGACGATGCTCAGAGGTCGGTTCACGACAGCTCCCTCAGATAGTCCGGGAAAAGGTAACAAATATCCGTTTGTCAGGATACGAGGCGATTGGCCGCAATGTTGCGCGGGCCGTGTAGAGCGGACGGCAGAACTCGAGGACGTACACTCCTGTCAGGACACGAATGGGCTGATAGAGAAATGCCCCCGAACATGGGGGCATTCTTTTTAGCGTTCGATCAGCAGCATTGTCAAGAATCGGCAAGCTCTGTCACCGGTTCACACGAAGTGCATGCGATACGATCCCCTCGAATGTCAGCTGGGTAGACAGTTCGCGGGCTCGCTGACGCAGTCAGCGGCAACGAGCACCGCGTCGACAGCTTTCGAGGCGACCCGTGCTTCG
>DAIUKN010000347.1:0-4064 GCA_036848195.1 Bacteroidota bacterium | reverse complement strand
CAATGGAACGGACGCGTTCACGTCCCTCTCCAACCGCCTCCGATACGAGAGCATATTGCGTCCCGAGAGCTTGCGCTATGTGGCGCGCCAGAGCGGGAAAGAACTGTTCCCCTGCCACACCAGCCGTTGCCGCAAGAAGATCCTCGAGTCCTCTTTGGTTCAGGACGCGTTCAGTCACGTCGCGCGAAATTACCACGACCTTCTCAGGCTGCCCCTCTTTGTCAGAAATCACGCCGCTATGGGATTCAATGAAGCGGGTATTCCCCTCCTTGTCCATCAACCGGTACTCGGTCTGGAGCCCGACCCCGGTCGCCAGCGTTTCCTGAAACCCCCGCCGGATCCGTTCCCGATCCTCGGGATGAATGTCGACAAACGAATCCGTCCCCTCAAGTGTCTCCGGCTCATCCAGGATATCGTCATAAGCGGGGTTATTGTAGAGGCGTCTCCCTTCCTGGTTGATCACAGCGATGAGATCGGGAGCGCTTTCAGCAAGCTGATGGAAGAGGGCATCCCCTATCTCTTGCGCCGGAGCTTCACCGGGCTCGATCGGGAGATCCGATTCCTCCGAAGGCTCCTGCCGGCGTTCAAGAAGAGCCTTTGCCGCGGGCCCGATTCGGGCCATATTCTTCTTTCCCACAAAATCGGCCGCGCCGCCTTTCATCATGCTCACCGCGAGTTCCTCGTTTCCGGAGGCGCCGACCATGATCCAGGGAACGCCCGGAAGCACTTTCTTCGCCTCCCCGAGGGCAACCGCCATGTCGAATTTCGGCACATTGGTACTCGCAATCACGAGATCCGGTTTCCTATCACGCACGGTGGCGAAGAACATCTCTTTGCTTCCCACGCGAACATGGGAGAAGGGAATGCTTGCCTTCCTCAACTGGAGCTCGATGAACTCCGCCTGGGAGGCGTCATTGTCGATGATGATGATCGAGAAGTTGTTTTTCATTGTCGGCCCCGTGAGAGCTCAGGTGATGGTGTTCTTATTTTCCCCGCTTCACAGTTTCTCAAGAATGTATTGCGTCATCAGGGTGTAGAGATGCCGCGTTGCATTATCTCCGGAGATGCCATGGTTCCTCCCCGGATAGAACATCGTCTGGACCTGTTTGTTCTGTCTTATCAATTCGTTCACGAAGACAATCGTGTTCTGCCAGTGGACGTTGTCGTCGGTCGTCCCGTGAATCACCAGAAGATTCCCCTTCATCTTCGCGGCATACGATAGGGGGGATGTCTCCTCATATCCGCCGGGATTATGGCCCGGGGTGTCCATGTACCGTTCGGTGTAGATCGTGTCGTAGTATTTCCAGTTCGTAACCGGTGCCACCGCCACACCTGCCTTGAAATGGTCGGCTCCAAGCGTGAGCGCCATGCAGGTCATGTACCCGCCAAAGCTCCACCCCCACATTCCTATCCGGGTTGAATCGACGTATGACAGGCGCCCGAGAAACTGCGCTGCCGAGGCCTGGTCCATCGTCTCCTGAACCCCGAGCCGCCTGTACGTTTTCTGCAGGAAGGCCTTTCCGCGCGCCCCTGTCCCGCGGTTGTCAACACTGGCTATCACATACCCCTTCTCCAGCAGATATTGGTGCCACAGATTGCTCCAGTCGCCCCAGGCATCCCGCACCGTCTGCGATCCGGGACCGCCGTAGACCGTCATCAGGAGTGGATATTTCTTCCCTGGGTCAAAATCCGCCGGCTTTAACATCCAGCCCCGGAGTGAATCACCATCCTCCGTTTTGAACGTGAAGAACTGGTGGTCCCCCAGGACATACTCCCTCAGGCGATCGGCTTTGTTGTCGACAATCGTGGTCGCCGTCCCGCCGTCCATCGAACGGAGCACAACGCGCGGCGGAGTCTTCGTGCTGGAATAGGTATCGAGGTAGTGTCCGCAATCCGGGGCTACACTGGAGCTGTGCGTTCCCGGCTCAGACGTAAGACGGGACATTCCGGAGCCGCTGAACCCAATCCTGTAGAGATGTCGCTCAAGCGGGGATACTTCTGTCGCCGTGAAATAGACATTCTCGTTCTTCTCATCAATCCCTTCGAGGGTGGAAACCTCCCACGGACCTCTGGTGACTTGCCGAACGAGAGAGCCGTCAAGGTTGTACAGGTACAGGTGGTTATAGCCGTCACGATTGGAGGTCCAGAAGAACCGGGGAGACTTCTTGAGAAAGGTCAGGGTATTCTGAATGTCGATCCAGCCGCCGCTCGATTCTGTCATGACCGTCTTGAGAGTCCCCCGATTGACATCAGCCAGCATCAGCCTTAGGGTGTCCTGTGTCCGGTTGAGCCACTGGACCGAGAGGATTGATGGGTCGTTGGTCCATTGAATCCGCGGGATGTAGGAATCCGGTCCGGCGGTCACATCCAGCCAGACAACTGCCCCGGTCGCAACGGTCACAACGCCGATCTTCACCAGAGCGTTCGGGTCGCCGGCCTTCGGGTAATGCATCGTCGCGATCATAGCCTTCGACGTGTCTGCCGAGTAGCGGACCAGCGGGAATGTCGGGACTCCTGACTGATCGATCCGCCAGAATGCGATTCTTCTGCTGTCCGGAGACCATTGCCAGCCTTCAACGATGCTGAATTCCTCTTCATACACCCAGTCGAATTTGCCGTTCAGGATCACGTCGGATCCGTCGGAGGTCAACTGTTTCTCGTTTCCGGTCTGGACATCAACGACGTGCAGATTGTTCTCACGCACGAATCCCACCGCAGCGCCGTTCGGAGAAATTTTGACAATTTCCTCCCCGGTCTTCGGAGTCGCGTCGGTGAGGAGGCGAATTGTCTGTGAAGCGGTGGAGTAGACGCCAAATGCCCCGCCAGCCTTCCCTCTTCGCGCCCGGAGCACTCCCGAAATGAGAAGCTGTTTTCCGTCCGCTGACCACTGGTAGGTCCCGAAGCGAAGAGGGGCAACGGCGGTACCGCTTAACAAGAGCTTACGCTTGCCGTTTTGCGTGTCGTAGGAGTAGAGTGCATTCTGCTTTGTCGATGTGTCAACCTCGAGGTACGTAAACTTCTTCCCCCCGTCAATCCATTGCGGAGACGAGAGAGTCTTCATCGGGATCCGTCCGCTGATCGCCTCTTCGAGCGTCAGTTGTCTGGGCGCTTTCTGGGCATGAAGGTGAACCGCAAAGAAAAGGAGAACAACAAGGGCTTGGCGCAGCGGTTTGGACATGTCAGCTTCCGCCTGATTGTTGTGAGGCAACGGTGATGGTTTCGAGCCCGTGGGCGTGGGGTCCGGTTTCGCTTCTCCGCAGCAGGAAGGCGAACAGAAGTCCGAAGAATCCGAGCGCGGAGAAGATCCACATCCCGAGGGCATACCCGCCGGGGTTGTCCGCGCTCGCGGCCGACGTGTCGTTTGCCCAACCGATCAAGAGATTGAACCCCGCCAGACCGATATTCTGGATCATCGTCATCAGTCCGTATGCTGTCCCGAGTTTGGATTGCCCGACGATGTATGCCACCGAGGGCCACATGACGGCCGGGATCAGCGAAAAGGCGATTCCCATCATTGCCATGGGGACGAAGAGGGAGATTTTCATGTAGGCCATCATCAAATAGACCGGAATAAGGAGAAACGAGCCGAACATCATAAAGAGGGCTCGCTTACCCACACGATCCACAAGAAGCCCGAACAACGGCGTGGCGATCATGGCGAAGAGGGTCAGCATGCTCGACAGGAATCCCCCCAGCTCTCGGGACGTTCCATGAGCCTCGATGAAGAACTTGACCGCGAAGGTCTGGAATGGGAAGATTGCAGAGTAGAAGGTTATGCAGAGCGCCACGATATACCAGTACGAGGTCCCAAAGTTGAACAGCTCGCGGAACACCACTTTGTCCGTTTCACCCCCTGCTCCCAGATCGTAAGCCTTCGCTGCTTTCCCCTCCAGAATCCAGTAGATCACGGCACCCGCGATGCAGACGACGCCTGCACCCACTGACACCAGCAATGGCAGGCGCCAGCTCTCGTACATCGATGCACCCCAGGAGGGCGAATTGAGAGCTGCAAACGAGCCAAGGCGGGCGATCGTCAGGTTCACGCCAAAGGCAAAGCTGAGTTC
>DAIUKN010000346.1:0-4085 GCA_036848195.1 Bacteroidota bacterium | reverse complement strand
TCGACCAGTACCTTGTGGAGATTCACAAGAAGTACTCCATCCCGACCGCCTGCATCGTGTTCGTGCTTGTGGGTGTTCCTCTCGGAATCATGGCGCGGCGCGGTGGCTTCGGCACCGCTGCAACGCTGAGCCTCGGGTTTTTTGTCCTCTATTGGGCGTGCCTCATTGGCGGCGAGAAGCTTGCGGACCGCGACATCCTCTCGCCGTTCCTGGGAATGTGGGCGGCGAATATTGTCATCGGACTCGTCGGGATCTACCTCACCTTCCGGATCGGGCGGGAGACCATTCTCATCGACTGGACTGTTCTCTATCGGTTCATTCCGCGGCGGTGGCGCCCACGGCCGGAAGGTTCAGACGTGACTGCTCGCGGATTCCGATGAAACTCCTCGACCGCTATATCATCCGGCAGTTCCTGGTGACGGCGCTCTTCTCCCTTGCTTCCGTCCTCATTGTCTTCATTATCATCGACGCAATGGAGAAGCTCGATGACTTTATCGACAAGCAGGCCGGATGGTCTGTCATCACTCAGTATTACTTCTTCTTCATTCCCGAGATCATCAAACTGATCATCCCGGTCGCCATGCTCCTCGCAAGCCTGTTCGTCACGGCCCGGATGTCCGCCCAGAACGAACTCGGAGCGATGAAGTCCGGAGGCGTCAGCCTGTACCGCATCATGCTCCCCTATGTGGCTGTCGCGCTTGTTATCAGCGTTGTCGCAGTCTACTTCAACGGCTGGGTCGTCCCCCAGGCAAACAAGAAGAAGTTCACGATCGAACGGGTCTACCTCCGCAAGGACGTCATCAACGCCTCAGGCTCGAACATCTTTATCCAGGACAGCCCCACCAGGATCATTTCCCTCGGCTATTTCGACGACAGCAGGAACGTCGCCTCACGCGTCAGCATACAGGATTTCAGTCCCCAGAATCATACCGTGCTGGCGGAACGCATCGATGCCGTAACCATGACCTGGGATTCCACCGCGCGCGCATGGATCCTCGGCAACGGCGTTCATCGATGGTTTACGGAAAACAGGGAGCAGATCGCAACATTCGAGACGCAGTCGGCAGGACTCCTCCGGTTCGACCCAGACGACCTCCGGAAAAAGGCGGAGAAGCCGGATGAAATGGACTACTATACACTGAAGGAGTTTATCGAAAACCAGCAGCGGGCTGGACAGGACGTGTCACGATGGGAGGTGGACTTCTACAGCAAGATTTCGTTCCCGTTCGCGTCCTTCATCGTGGTGCTCTTCGGGGTTCCGTTCGCATCCGTGAAACGGCGGGGGGGCGTGGGGGTTCAACTCGGGATCAGCTTACTGATCTGCTTCATCTACCTGATCTTCATGAAGATCAGCCAGGTCTTCGGCTACAACGGTGATGTCAACCCATTGTTTACCGCCTGGTCGGCAAATATCCTCTTCTTCCTGGCCGCCGCAGCGGTGATCCTTCGTGTGCAGAAGTAGCGGGTCGAAGGATGAGCAAATTCCAAAAATCAAAACCCAGATCCCGGAAGGTGACATCACGAAGAGGCGAGAGCCGGGATGAGGGGCTTCTTGTGATGGAGCTGAAACACCAGAGCATGAACCCTTTGGCATTTGGATTTTGAAATTTCATCCTGATCGGCCTCAGAACGAATACATCACCCTCATCACCGGGACCGGCGCCATACCGAACTCCGTCGGCACCACCTGCAGGCCCGCTTCCGCGTGAACGCCGTTGTTTCTGGGAGCACTCCACGCCGCTTCGATTGCGCTGACGACGTGGTTCACCAGAGCGATAGTCACATAGGTCGACGCAGACGCGTAGTAATCATTCGCCTTCCCGCGCTCCCCGCCATAGTAGAGGTACCGCGGGGTCAGATTCGCTTTGATGAGATCGTAGTTCGGCGGGAGTGACAGGTTGGCGTCATCCCAACCCTGGTTGAACTGCGGGTACTTTCCGATCAGTTCGTAATATTGCTGCTCACCATGCAGCGGCAGTGTATGGGAGTAGTACCCGCCAATGTCCCGCTCCATCCTGTTCAGCTCCGCCCAGTTCACCTGCTCCCACGGCGGCCTCCCTTCCGTACCAGGAATTCTCCAGTTGTACGGGGGATTCGGGGGCTTGAGATTCCCTTCCGTATACTGCCCGTACTGTATCACGTTCCAGTGCTGATCCGCATATCCCTGGAAGAAGTCGGTCTGCCGGTCCCCTTTCCTGTCATAATGGTACGCCAGCACCCAGACCCCAACCTCCGCCGCGAAGAAGAGCGCCGCCTTCCAGTACTCTCCATTGTATACCTGCCCCCCCCCTGGAACAGCCAAAGACATTCCCGCCGCGATCCACGACGATTTTCCCCCCGTATGTCCGATGCTGTCTGCAGGTCCTCCGGGCACGGACCCGGGTCTCAATGCCAGCGCACCCAAGAGATCCACACCCACATTCCCGGTCCATGGCGCATCGCTGTTCGCCCGGCCATCCAGCCGGACAAGACTCTCCTGGGCAGCCGCGCCGCACGCGGAGAGGAGAAGCATCAGCACAACCGTGAAATTCTTCATAATCCCCTTCGTCAGAATGCCGTCAGTCGAAATCAAACCCGAACAGGATCCCGAAATAGAATCGCCATTCTTTGCCGTACGTTACCGTCTGGTTGACACTGCGCACGTACCGGTCAAAGCGATCAAACCCGTACGTGGCGTCGAAGAAAATCCGGGTTGGGTACGAATAAAACGAGAACGACTCAAGCCGCAGTTGGAAGCCGATATCCTTCTTGAACTCCTTGAGCCCGGGAGATGACCCGGTCCAGGCATTCCCCACATCAGCGTAGACAGAGCCGTACAGCTTGTCGAAATAGAACGGGAGGAAACGGAAATCGATGTTCTGTATGAGGGGAAACCGGTAGTTCAAACCCAGCATCGCCATCTCATTTCCGCCGATGGCGTAAAATGGATACCCTTTCATTCCGATCAGTCCGCCCGCGTAAAAGTCGAAATAGTCGTCCACCGCCGGACCGAGGATGGTTCCCCCGCGAAACGTCGCCGTCAGCGTGTGCCTCCGGAACGGCATCGGAATATGTTCTCTCCAGTTGAGCTCCAGCCGGGTGAAGTTGATATCTTCGTACTTCGGCCTCAAACCCGTCGGACCGATTTCATACTCGCCGTTGCTGAACTTGTTCAGTTCTCGATCCACCCTGAGCCGGATTTTCCGTCCAACGGGGTTGATATCACTCGTCGTCGAAGGGACAATCGCATTGACCCGGAAAGTCAGGGAAATGTCGTTCGCGATGAGATACAGATCACTTGAGGCAGCCACCAGCTCTCCCGCCTCGGGAAGAACGAAGCTTCCAAGGATGGATGTGTAACGGCTGTGCGCATACCGGAGCTCCACCTCGCTGAACTGCGAGACGAACTTCTCGTTCAATGCCAGGTCGAACTCCAGAAGGCTGTAGTCCACGGCAATCGTGAGCGTGTCCGAGCCGAGGCCGATTGTCCCGGGTGTCCCCTTCCGGGTGACGTTGAATATTTCCGCGGTCGCCACCGGTTCGAGCCCGAGAGAATAGAGAAGCGGAATCTTCCCCCGGTAGGCAAACTCCAGATAGAGGTCACGCTCGAGATTCAGATTCATCGCCGCCCCCGCGAAGATCGAGGTCCGGTCGAGGAGATCACTGGAGAAGACATACAGGCCCGGCTTCAGCAGGTCGATCCCCTTGCTCTTCGGATTGTAGTTGTCGACCCGGAGGAACGGCACAAAGGTGAGACTCGAGAAGATGCTCCTGTAAGGCCGTGACTCGAGAGGGCGGAGTTTTGTGTCGTCGTACGAACGAAGGGCGTTCCAGTCAGATTGGGGACCGCCGGCGAGCGGGGCTGCCATCGATCCTGCTGAGGCGGGAGGATCGGGAAGAACGTCGCGGACATAGTCGGCCCCGGGGGCAAGAGGACTCTGCGGTCCCGGGATCTGGAACAGCTTGTATCCGCCCGATGTGTATCCCGCGTAGATGATATCGCCACCGGGACTCACGGTCGGGAGAAATGCCCCTCCGACAACATTTGTGACCTGCTCGATCGCACCCGCAAGGCCGCGGAGCACCTCGAGCTCGGCGCCTTCCAC
>DAIUKN010000345.1:0-4093 GCA_036848195.1 Bacteroidota bacterium | reverse complement strand
GTCGGTGGCTGTTTCGGGCAAACGGGCTTTTCCTTCTTCTTCTTCGTAATAGCGGAGGTTTTCGAGCAGCAGGACTTCTCCCGGTTTCAGCTCTTCCACCATCTGTTTCGTCCCGCGGCCGATGCAATCCGGCGCGAACTTCACGGGCATCTTCAGAAGAGTGCCAAGATATTCCCCCACTCCTTTCAACGAAAACTCCGCACTCGGTTTCCCTTTGGGACGCCCCAGATGACTCATCAGGATAACGGCGCCGCCTTCTGTAAGGATCTTCCGGATCGTCGGCAGTGATTCAACAATGCGCGTGTCATCCGCGACCTTGAGATCGGGCGTCAGCGGAACGTTGAAGTCCACCCGCACAAGCACCTTCTTGCCCCGGAGGACAATGTCATCAATCGTCAGTGTGTCCATCTGGTTTTTCCTCCCGGCTCAGGCGATCTTCTTGAGCAGATCAACAACGCGGCAGGAAAATCCCCATTCATTGTCATACCATCCGAAGACTTTCACCGTGGAACCCTGCGCCATCGTCAGCTTCGAGTCGAAGATACAGGAGTGCTCGTTCCCGATGATGTCAGAGGAAACAAGTTCGTCCTCGGTATACTGGAGGATTCCCTTCAGGGTAGTCTCCGACGCCTTCTTCATCGCCTCATTGACCTGCTCCTTGGTGGCGGGTTTTTTCAGGACGGCCACAAGATCGGTGATGGAGGCATCCGGCGTGGGCACGCGCAACGAAAATCCGTCGAGTTTCCCCTTCAGTTCGGGAATGACCTTGCCGACCGTCCGGGCGGCGCCGGTCGTCGTCGGTATGATATTGAGGGCTGCAGCGCGCGCACGTCGGAGATCTTTGTGCGGAAGGTCGAGAACCCGTTGGTCATTCGTGTACGAATGGATCGTCGTCATGTAGCCGTGGTCCACCCCGAATGTCTCATGGAGTACTTTCACCATCGGCGCGAGGCAGTTCGTTGTGCAGGAGGCGTTGGAGAGGAAGACCTCTTTTCCGGTAAGGATATTGTCGTTCACTCCCAGAACCACCGTGGCATCGATTTCGTCCTTTGCCGGGGCGGTCAGAATGACCTTCTTCGCGCCTGCGGTGACGTGCATCTGGAGCTTTTCGCGGCTGGTGAAAATCCCGGTCCCCTCGATCACGATGTCAGCGCCAAGGGCCTTCCAGGGGAGCTTCGACGGATCCTTTTCCGCCGTAACCTTGTATTTCTTGCCATCGACGATGATCCCGTCGGCATCCGACGTCACCGTCGAGGGGAGCACGCCATGAACGGAGTCGTATTTCAGAAGATATGCGAGCGTTTTGGCGTCTGTGATATCATTGATGAGAACCACGTTGAACCCGCCCGTCTTGAGCATGCGACGGAAGACGAGACGCCCGATACGGCCAAACCCGTTGATGCCGACATTGATTGCCATGGTAAACCTCCAAGGTATTCGAATTGAGTGTCAGGGATGCATTAGGGAAAAGACAGTGGTAGAGCAACAAATCTATCTAATCTATCAAAAATCGCACAGATTGTCAAGAAAACTACAACTTCAGCCAATCACGCAATCCGCTCTTCAGGCTGCCAGCGCTACAGAACAGGCGAACGTCTGATCCGCCCCGAAGTCGAGGAGCACTCTGGAACACTCGCACATTGTTGAACCGGTGGTTATCACGTCATCCACGATCAGGAAAGTCCCTCCCCTGATCGACGGAAGTGCAGTTCGGAGGGGGGAGAAAGCCCCGGCGACGTTCCGGCGTCGAACGTCGGTGCTAAGGGCCGTCTGCGACTCGGTGTAGTGCGACCGGCGGAGAAGACGGTTGCAGACGGGGAATCCGGTGAGAGCCGAGACCCCCCTGGCAATCAGTTCGCTCTGATTGTAGCCTCGCTCGCGGAGACGCGCGCGGTGGAGGGGAACAGGGATGATTCCGGTGATGCGCAATTTGCCCGGCAGGTCCTGTACGCGCGGCGCCAGCCGGCGCCCCAGCTCAACACCGACCGCGGTCATCCCCCCGTACTTCAGCTGGTGGATCAGCGATTGCAGCGGTCCGTCCTTTTCGAAATAGAACTGCGTGGCAAGCCCTGCGATGAGACCGTCAGTTGCGAGTCTCCTGATCGCTTCCTGGTACATTCGGTCCCCGACACGAACGGTTTGGATCGTGTTCCAGCAGCCGGGGCAGAGCCGGTCGCCGATCGCGTCGAGCCGCATTCCGCAGTGGTAACAGACCGGAGGAAAGGCAAACTCAAAAAAAGGACGGAAGAGCCGCGCGAGGAGCGTGGAGGGGAATGAGATCACTGAACGTCACTTCCGTGGCAGAGTTTTCCGCGAACCTCCGGAGTTAGACGATCCAGGCATTGCCTCAAGTTTCTGGATCTCGTCCCGAAGACCCGCTGCACGTTCAAACTCCAGCTCCCGCGATGCTTTGACCATTTCGCTGCGGAGCTCTTCGATCAGGTCCCTCCGCTGATCCGCAGTAAGATAGCGGACAACATTCTCGGCTACCTTTGGCATTTTCGCGCGCTCGCGGCGCTGGTCACGCGCGGCCTTGACATCGGCAACGCCGGTTGCCTTGAGGACCTCTTCGATCGATTTGTACACTGTTGAGGGAGATATATTGTGATCCACATTGTACTGCATCTGTTTCTCACGGCGCCGCCGGGTCTCGTCGAGCATCCGCTGCATGGAGCCGGTCGTCGTATCCGCGTAGAGGATGACAAGGCCGTTGAGGTTCCGCGCCGTTCGGCCGGCTGTCTGAATGAGCGACTTCTCGGAGCGGAGGAAGCCTTCTTTGTCCGCATCCAGAATAGCGACAAGCGAGACCTCCGGAAGATCCAGTCCTTCACGCAGAAGATTCACGCCAACCAGCACATCAAAGTCCCCGAGGCGGAGATCCCTCAGGATTTCCACTCGTGCCAGGGCATCGACCTCCGAATGGACGTACCGCACTTTAATCCCGAGATCGAGAAGGTATTCCGTCAGATCCTCCGCCATTCGCTTCGTGAGCGTGGTGACAAGCACGCGTTCCTTGAGAGCGGACCGGTGGCGGATCTCAGCAATCAGATCGTCGATCTGGTTCTTCACGGGCCGGACGACGACCTCGGGATCCACCAGCCCCGTAGGGCGGATCACCTGTTCCACCACCACACCCTTGCTCTTTTCCAGCTCATAATCCCCCGGTGTTGCACTGACGAAAATCACCTGCTTTACCATCTGTTCCCACTCATCGAACGTGAGCGGGCGGTTGTCCAGAGCCGATGGCAGCCGGAAGCCATGCTCTACCAGGGTCAATTTCCTGGAGCGGTCCCCGTAATACATCCCGGAGATCTGAGGGACGGTCACGTGCGATTCGTCGATCACCACCAGGAAATCATCCGGAAAGTAATCGAAGAGACATGCGGGACGCGATCCCGGGGGGCGGCCGGCGATATGCCTGGAGTAGTTCTCGATCCCCGAGCAATACCCCACCTCCCGCATCATCTCAAGATCGAATCGTGTCCGCTGTTCCAGCCGTTGCGCCTCGAGAAGCTTGCCGGCGTTCCGCAGCTCGGCGAGCCGTTCTTCGAGCTCAACCTCGATCCCCCGGGAGGCCTGCTCCAGGGTCTCTTTCGACGTGACAAACTGCTTTGCCGGATAGATGACTTCGAAGTCGGTCTCGCCAAGCACTTTTCCGTCCACGCGGTTGATGGAGCAGAGCCGTTCAATCGTGTCACCGAAGAATTCGATCCTGATCGCCTCCTCGTTTTCGGAGGCAGGGATCACCTCCACTACGTCCCCCCGAACGCGCATCGTCCCCCGGACAAATTCGAAATCGTTTCGGACGTAATAAATGTTGAGCAGCTTCCGGAGCAGATCGTTCCGTTCGATCCGCTCCCCCTTTCGCACAACAACGATCTGCTTCGCCCACTCTTCGGGCGCGCCGATGCCATAGATCGAACTGACCGACGCAACGACAATGACGTTTCTGTCTCCGCTGAGGAGCGCGCTCGTGGCGCGGAGTCTCAGCCGGTCTATTTCATCATTGATGGAGGCGTCCTTGGCGATATAGGTATCGGTGGACGGCACGTACGCCTCGGGCTGGTAGTAGTCGTAATAACTGATGAAGAAC
>DAIUKN010000344.1:0-4101 GCA_036848195.1 Bacteroidota bacterium | reverse complement strand
AAAGGACGGTCGCTATTGAGAGGGAGGCTGAACCGGTCTTCCGAAGGCTGCGCCGCAAGATGGCCGTCGACGTATAAAAAGAGCTTGCCCACGGCCCGGTTACGCACCATCGTTACAAGATGCCACTGGTTATCATCGTATGTGCTGTCACTCCAAACGGAAATAAGAGTGTCCGGCCAGGCAGCGTCATCCCGGCTGCCTATCATGCCTACGACCCGTCCATAACTCAATGAAATCACGTAGCCGGGAACGGGGGCGACGCCTCTGCGCAGAAGTATGGCTCCAGGCTGACCGGCGGTCTTGAACCAGAGGTCAATCCGGAAACTTGCTGTGCCAAAATCGAACGCCTTGTTTGACGGGACTGTAATATAGTCGCCGAATCCATTGAATGAGCGTGCGTTCCCAAACCGGCCTGCAACGGTCGCAGTTCCTATGGCGAACCCATTGTTCCCCCCCTGCGATGCGTCGAGAAGGGTGCCGCCTCCATTCTCATCGAAATGCCACAGGCCACGGGTCAGCGAATCCGGAGTGAATGGAGTGATCTGTTGGGCAAAACAGAGCGCCGGAGCAATCAGGGCCATTGAAGCGATCAACTGAAGCAATTTCATGTTGCGCGTCCCTCCCTGGCAAAAGAATCTATCTTATGATCTGTCCACATGTTGCTGCGATTGTTCGCACTATTGTGGCCTGGGTTCACTCTTCCGCCACCCCCCAAAAACACAGAAACCTCCTCCGCCCATCCGTCAACACGGAATAGCAGAAGAGGTCATCTCAAAGACCGGTGGCACTCTATACAAGGTAGCCGAAAAACCCCCGACGCGCAAGTGACGGAGGCCACAAGTCACCGGTGAATGTAATGACAAAACAGCGCTGCCCGGCAGGATAGTCCGGCCGGGCAGTGGTATCGTGCCCTTTCATCTTTGGCCACCTTTAATTCAGCAACAAGATCAGCTTCTTTTCCGTGAACTCTCGTGTCTGCCCGCCACATCCGTGCGAGACCCCGGCAGAGCGCCCAAAACGTAAACAACATGACAGGCGCGATGCCTGATCTTTTGCAGGGAAATCTCTCCGCGATGCGGTCCGCCGGAATCTATGGGAGCACAATAATGATGGGGCTGGAACTCCCCTCAAGGAAATCCCCGGTATCCTCATCCCACACGGCGTACCGGTAGATGCCGGCCGGTCCCTTTATTCTTCTGGTTACATCTTGACCCGCATTCACACGCAGGAAGTCGAGCTCGAACAACCTCCTGTCCGGGAAGAAATATGCCATTCCAGCAGCACCACCGGAAAACTTTATTGCGTCATTTTTGCTGACTTTGATGGGCGGAACTGTTGGCTTCACTTTCTCCCTGACACAGAGTTCATGGATTCTATGAATTTTGGTAGCACGTCTGCGCTTCGCCATAAGAATCTCCTTGCCTCTCGATAGAGGCGATTAGTGAGGAGCGACACCGGATCCCTGGATCAGCATCCGGATTTCTTCATCTTTGAGTAATTCCTGCATGGAAGGATTGAGCGCAACCATTTGTGCCGGAAAACCTGCCTTCAGCGCACTCTTGATGTACTGCCGGGCCTCCGCCGTATCGCCGATCGCAAGATATGTCGAAGCAGCGCGTTCGAGGATCGCCGGATCGTCCCTGGAACCCTCGAGGGCCCGTGTGACGAAGGAGAGAGCTTTCTCTTTCTCTCCTACAGCCCCATAGAAGTCCGCCAGATGAGACAGGACGCTCCGGTCTCTCGGATCTACCATTCTTCTCTGTTCGGCGAGTCGTATCGCCTGGCGGTATGTAGCCCTCGACCGCTCCCGCTCACCCGGCGTATAGTATTGTGACCCGGCGAGGTTGCCCCAGAAACGATAGTTGGTGCTGTCTCTCTGGATCGCATTCCGGTACGCCTCGTTAGCTCCTTCGAAGTTCCTGCAAAAGTAGAGAGCAGCCCCCAGATTGGAGTAGCCAACAGAGGTCGGTTCAATGTCTACCACATGCTTCAGAGCCACACTTGCTTCCGCCGGACGTCGCAGATGGAGATACATCACCGCGAGATTGTTGTGCCCCCGGATGTTGTCCGGTGTCAATTCCGTCACCTTCCGGAATTGCGCTGCCGCTTCCTCATACCTCCCGCGAACATAGTAGAAATATCCCAGCTGATTGTATCCCCCCCAGTAGGACCGGTTGAGGGCGATCGCACGGCTGTAGGTCGATTCCGCCATACCGAATTGACCGAGCTTGTTGTACGCGCCCGCCAGGTTCCGGTACGCTTCGGTATTCCGGGGATCCAGTACCAGGGCTTTCTCGAACTCCTTGACTGCCTGTTCATAGTGTCCGGTTCCGCTATTCACGACGCCTGCGGCAACGATCGCCTCCGGCAGGGTCGGTTTGAGTTCAACCGCGCGCTTCGCCTCTGTCACCGCCAGCGCGACCCATTGCGTGTCTTCCGTCGCCTCATACATCTGCCAGCAGGCTTCGCTCAAACCCCCGTGGGCTTCCGCAAAGGAGCTGTCTCTGGCAAGCGCCTTCCTGAAGAGCTCGATAGCGATCCGAACATTTGTGCTCTTCTGGTATTCGAGAAGATATCCTCTCCCCTGGGCATACAACTGGTACGCTTCATCGTCGGCGGTTCCTCTGCTTGCCGTGCTTTCGATAGGCTGCCGGACGTCTATTTTCAGCATCTCCAGCACATGTCGGACTACACCGTCTTCCATCGATCGGTAGTTGTCGGCGGGATAGGATTCGACGCGCGAGTCAATAAGTCGACGGCCGTTGGGGTCGAAGAGGTCAACGGTCAATTGGACGATATCCCGGAGCAGTTTCATGGAGCCTGTCACAACGAGAGAGGCTCCAAGCACCTTGCGAGCCTCTTCGGAATTCGTCACTCCGTAGGATCGGAGATCGCGGGGACCGACCAGAAATATCGACCCGGTGCTCCGGGTGAGTTCGATGAGCCGGCTCGGCACCATGGAGGAGAGTCCCGCACAGTCGCCAACACAGCTGCCTGAAGAGTCAATGGGCGTAAAGGGGAGGACAACCAGAATCCTGTGAGCATCGCCGGATCCCGGGAGCAATCGTTCAATGGTCGTCCGGATTCCCGGGACCAGGAGTACCAGCAGCGCAAGAATTGCGGCCGCGGCGGAGACCCATGCGGCCAATCGCCAGAATGACGGGACCCGTCCCCCGGCCCGCTTCGTCGCCGGCTGCAACACTGTCGCTCCTTCGAGCATCGACTGAACAGCCGCCATCGACGAGGGGCGTTCAGCCGGGTCCTTGCGGAGGCACGCCATACAAACAGCGGAAAGCTCCTCGGGGATGCCGCTGCGAAGGCTTTCAGGTACGGGAGGATCTTCGTTTGTTATCGAATAGATGATTGCCGCAGCGTGGTCGCCGCGGAACGGGTAGCGCTGCAGAAGCATCTCGTAGAGGACAACGCCAAATGACCAGATGTCCGAACGGGCGTCGACATCTTCCCCGCGAAGCTGCTCCGGTGACATATAGGCAATACTTCCGACAACTTTTCCCTCGGCCGTCACGCGCGTCTCTCCGGCCAGTTTTGCCACACCGAAGTCGAGCACTTTGACAGATCCGTCGCGGCGGACAAAGATGTTCGCTGGTTTTATATCGCGGTGGACAATCCCTTTCTGGTGGGCGGCATGCAGCGCGTCGGACAGTTGATGGGCGATCGACGCAACTTCGTCAAGAGCAATGGGTCCCCGTGCGATCTTCCGTTTCAGCGACTCGCCATCGATGAACTCCATCGCGATGAACGAATACCGGGTCGCAGTTCCCGGATCGAGATGCTCATCGAAATCATAGATCGTCGCGATATTCGGGTGACCGAGCTGCGCGGCAGCTTCAGCCTCGTGTTCGAAGCGGAGCTTTTCGCGCTGGTCGAGCAACATCTCCGGATTCAGGAATTTGAGGGCGACCGTGCGGTGGAGCCGAGTGTCTTCGGCCTTATAGACCACCCCCATCCCTCCTTTTCCAACCTGCTCAAGGAGGCGGTAGTGGGAAACCATCGGGCCTATCATCGGGGGGACCTCTCTCGTCGTTCGGTGGTGAGTGGAACCATCGATCCGATCGTGCAACCGGAAGCTCCACGAGGCAG
>DAIUKN010000343.1:0-4104 GCA_036848195.1 Bacteroidota bacterium | reverse complement strand
ATGCTGCCCCGCTCTCCGTCGAGGGAACCATCACGAGATCCTGATGTGGCAAGACAGGAGTGGGTATCGTTGACGTGAAGGATGGTGATGGTGTCAATCTGGGAAAGAGCGGCCGCGTGGAGTACGAGTGATGCCCAGAGGATCGGCGAGTAGACGCATGACCTCATGATGCGTTCCTTTCCGACAGTCGAACAAATCTGTCGGAAATTGCCCAAATGAGTGTCATGAAACCATCAGAAGAGTCTCATTTTTTTGCTGGAGCTGATTTGTCCGGAGGGGCTTGTGGGAACCAGTGCAGAATATGACCGGGAGCGGGCGTTTGGGAGGCCTTTTGACCCGGAGCAGGTGACTGTCAGTTAGGTAAGCGTCAGTTACTATGTTATTATAGAGGGGAGTCCAACTTCAGCGTTTCTGCCCCAATCCAGATCTCCACCTAACCAAAAGGCCCGGATATGCCGGGCCTCTGACTGAGTGTTGATCGTGTGGCAATCCCTACAGAAATTCGCTTATCCTCCCCCCGAGCACATACCTGACCGCGGCAAGCGCCGCCGCCCCGACAATGATGCCGATTGCCAATCCCACGGCAGCCTGCCCGCAAAGAGACCCGAGCGGAACACCAAGGGCCAGCCCAAAACTGGCCCCAACCGCAATCCCCATTAGCAACTTAAAGTCCTTCGACCCATTTTTCTTTGACACCGTGTTGCTGCCATCCATTTGACCCTCCACCGGGGATTTTCGAGGATCCGAAGCGAAAGAACGTACCCAGCTCTATTGAACGAGCCCATGGCCAGAAAGTTTCTCTCCATCGAACATTTTTCGGACCCGGCGAAACGAACAGAACCAGGCCAATCCACCCCCCAGCCAAGACGTCGCACAATTCGCCCTGCCCGTCGCATGGCAATGCGGATTCATCACAATCTCCAAACCACGGCCCCCGGAGGACCGTATCGTCATGTAGGGAGGTACTCCCGATGTGCGGTGAACATTCCACCACCATGGCAGGAGGATGAGATGAAGACGCTCGCAAAGACACTCGCGGCTGTGCTGCTGGCCCTGACGATAGCCACGCCGGCACGCTCGCAGGGGGATGAAGACTTGGCGCTGCTCGCCAACGAAAATCAGACGATGGCTTCCCTTCTGGAGAAGCTTTCGTCGTGCGACAAGTGCGATAGGGAAAAAGCCGCATTTCTATTGGGTGAAGGAAGATATACCGAAGCAGTCATCCCGCTCATGAAGATGCTGCACGAATGCCCCGAAGAATCATCGCGGATCGTTGCGGCGCTCGCGCTTTGCAGGATGAAGGAGCCGAGAGGGACTTGGGCCGTCAAGCGTGCGGCCACATTCGATGAGAGCGGCAAAGTGAGGACTCTCTGCGCCTGGTTCTATGACCAGTACGTGGAGGCGGGAACCTATTCTTTCGTGCAGGTCGAAAGGCCTTGGCCCACTCAGGTCGCTGTTGACTGACAGGACAACCACCAATTCCGGGCGGGAGGCAGATTCCGGTCACCCGCGAGCGCGGGTATCACACGAACCTCAGCGTGGGAACAAGGGAGTCGTGTGTGCCGTGACGACCCGTGCTCAGGCACAGGCGGAAAGACGCTGAAACACCTTCTCCCGAAATGAACGGCTCATCGTGAGGCGAGTGCCGTCATGCAGGACAACGGCATAGTCACCGTGGAATAGCGGCTGCATTTCTTTGATCCGTCCGACGTTGACGATCGTGGAGCGATGAATCCTGATGAACGTTCCACCGGCGAATTGATCTTCCATATGACCGATCTTTTCGCGTACCAGGTGTTTCTTTCCCTGGCAGTGAAGACAAACGTAATCTCCCTGAGCCTCAACCCAATCCACTTCTTCAGCCCGGAGGAACGTAATGTGTCCTCCCGACTTGATCATGAGCCTGTTTCCACGAACCCGTTCGTTCCGTACGGTTCCGAGCATGTCGGCGATCTTCGAGGCAATTTCCCCCTGCCGCTTTTCCCTGAGCGAGGCCTTGGCGCGACCGAGCGCTTCTTCGAACCTTTCCCTTTCGAACGGTTTCAACAGATAGTCCAGTGCGTGGACCTCGAATGCCTTCACAGCATGCTGATCGTAGGCCGTGACGAACACTACCAGCGGCGTCATCGCCGGTCCCAGAGCGTCTATCACTTCAAATCCGTTCATCTCTGGCATCTGAATATCCAGAAACACGAGATCAGGATTCGCGGTCTGAATGGACTCGACAGCCTCCAGCCCATCGCTACACTCCCCGACAATCTCGACCTCCGGGTCGGCCTCCAGAAGTCTCCTCACGCCCTGGCGGGCCAGAGGCTCGTCGTCAACAATCAGTGTTCTGACTTTGTCCATGAAGGATCCAGCTCTTTGTGGAACGGAATGGACAGCAGGACGTCGACGCCGCCCCCGGGAGCGCCGGTCAATGTGATACGGTGACGGTCTCCATACAGCCGCTGAAGTCTGGCCCGCGTATTGCGCAAGCCTATCCCTTCTTTGATCTCCTGGCCGTTGCCATCACCAAGACCGGCACCGTTGTCGCGGATGAGAATAGCGAGACTGCCATTCGTGTGCATGGCCTCGATCCGAATCGTCGCAGGGCCGCGCCGCCGGGAGACACCGTGGCGGATGGCGTTTTCGACCAGAGGCTGCAGGATCATGGATGGAACCAGCGCGTCGCGACTGTCATCGCCGATCTGCTGACTCACGGTCAACCGGTCCCCGAAACGGAGCTGCTCGATCTGGAGGTATCGATCCAGGAACTCGAGCTCCTTCTGCAACGTAACTTCGCCGACGTCTCTTCTTTCCAGCGCCAGCCTGAGGAACTCGCTGAGTCGCGCAATCATCCGGCTGGCCCTCTCCGGGTCATCTGAGATCAACACCATGATGCCATTAAGCGTGTTAAACAAAAAATGCGGTTGCAGCTGCATCTCGAGAACCTGCAGCTGCGCCCGTGCCAACTTTGATTCGAGTTGCGAAGCGACCAACTGCCTGTCACGGTCCCTCCGGTAAAGATGGTGGACTCCTGCACCGAGTATCATCACGCAAACACCAAGGATGGCGAAAAACCAGATTGTCTGACGGAAGTGCGGGCTCAGAACGAACGCCACAGCAGCCCCGTCCCTGTTCCAGACGCCGTCGCTGTTGCCAGCCATAACATGGAATGTGTAATCCCCCGGAGGGATATTCGTATAGTATGCCACCCGGCGGGTCCCCGTATCTACCCAGTCACGGTCAAACCCCTCCAACTTCACCTTGTAGCGCACATATTCAGGCGCTGAGAGGCTCAACGCGGCATAGTGGAATTCCATCTCGCCGTCGCCCGGTGGGAAGGTAAGATTCTCCCCGCCGGCGGCTTCACGTCGGTCGATGATCACCTTTTCAAACACGACCATCGGGGGAACGGAATTGACCGGAAGGGAGGCCGGGTCCGCCATGACGACCCCCGCCGTGGTGGGGAACCACAGCCTGCCGTCACCGGTCCGCACTCCCGCCGCCTGGTAGCCGCCGTTGCATTCATCGCTCACCATGCCGTCGCTCGCTGTGAAGGATGTCGCCGGCACCATTCTTGATTCGCCTCTGATCCAGGCAAGGATCTGCTTCTTCTGTATGCGATGAATTCCGTTGTTCGTGGGTATCCAGAAATTGCCTGCAGGATCTTCAAGGGCGGTATAGAGACCATCTTCAGGGAGTCCATTCACCGTCGTCAGGGAAACCGCACGCTCTCCCTCGACCACGCCCAGTCCGCCACCGTATGTTGTCAGCCAGATCGTCCCATCTGCATCCTCGTGGATCGAGGTGATCCAGAGCGAAAACAATCCATTGCTCCGGTTGTATTGATGGATTGCCGGACCCTTGCCGGCTTCGATCGTGAGTGAGTCCCCTGGAAGCGGGAACATGATCGCACCGGCGTTCATCGTCCCGATCCAGAGATTGTGCCTGCTGTCTTCGGCAATTGCACGGACATCGAGTGGCTTTCTCACTTCCGGCAACGCAAACTCGCGGAACCTACCACCTTTCCAAACCAGCAGCCCTCCCGTTGATCCCACCCAGAGTCTTCCCTTCGAATCCTGGAAGAGGGACATGATCGATCCCACAGGATAGGAAGTC
>DAIUKN010000342.1:0-4111 GCA_036848195.1 Bacteroidota bacterium | reverse complement strand
GACCTTCACATTCACTGCATCCACACCCCCCTCACCGGATCGCTCGATCTACCATCCACCGAAGTTGTAACTCCCCAGTCGTACTCTCCCGTTCAATCGGGAAGCCTGAAGTCATAAGCGGTCCATCAGTTCATCGAGGTTCGCCGTGGTGAAACTTCTTTCACTCGGGGGATTGCTCTCCCTGCTATGTCATGCTCTGGCATTGCCTCAATCAACGGAGAAGCTTTCCCTCAAAGAGGCAGTCGAAATTGCCCTTCAGCATAATCCGGAAATTGTCGGTGCCCGCCGGGGCATCGATGCGGCACGGGGACGTTTCTGGCGGGGCATTTCGCCGGCGCCGGCTTCAATCTCCGTTGGTTACGATTATATTCCGACCGGCAGTGGCATCAAAGGCTACGGGGAACGGTATGTCGCCGTCAGCCAATCGCTTGATTTTCCCACCACGATTGTGCTTCGGGGGTCTTCCCTCTCATCGGAGACCGATGCCGCAGAGTCGAACTTCCTTGCCACATCGCTTTCGATCACGATGCAGGCAAAGCTGGCCTACTACGCCGTTCTCGCCAAGCAACAGAAGCTCAGGCTAGCCGAAGAAAACCTCACTGTTGCGGATGACTTCGCTCTGAAGGCCGGGATTCGCCTTACCGTGGGCGAGGGGACGAACCTGGAACATCTCACGGCAAGGGTGCAGCGGACGCAAGCACAGAATGCCGTCAAGGTTGCCAGAAACGAACTCAGGCTGGCAACAAGCGAGCTCAATCTGGCACTCGGACGGGGCAACGAACAGTTGGGTCAGGAGCTTACGCTTACCGATAGTCTCTCACATCAGTCATATGCACTCTCCCTCGAATCGTTGATCGAACAGGCGCATCAATCCAACCCTCAACTCCAATCCGCTCGGTTTAGGCTCAGTGCCGCCTCGGCGAATCGCACTATTGCATGGTCCAGCATCCTGCCGAACTTCTCCATTTCCTATTCCCGACAGGTTCAGGGAAACAACCCCGACCTGTACGGCGTGTCGTTCGGGATTTCGTTGCCAATCTGGTTTCTGCTTGATCAGCGGGGGCAGATCCAGGAGGCGACCGCGGAGCACGCCAGAGTGGAGGCCGAGCTCACGTCGAAGCAAAACTTCCTGAGCCTTGACGTGAAGAACGCTTATCTTGAGTACACGAATGATGAGCGCCAGGTGCAGCTCTACACAACTGAATTGCTTCCTCAAGCTGATGAGGTGTACCGGGCAGCGGCCCTGAGTTACCAGGCCGGCGAAATTACCTATATAGAGTTTCTTCAGGCCAGGCAAACGCTCATTTCCGCCCGCAGTACATACATCGACGCACTCTACCGCGTCAATGCTGCCATTGCTCAGCTGGAGAAAGCAGTCGGCCGGACGATCAACGAATGACGAACATGATCATCATGACAGGCACTGGATTATGAAACAACAAGCAGGAGTTCTTGTGACATTCTTGGCTGTGATATCTGCAGCCCTGGCCGGGTGTACAGGCGAGCAGAAGAAGACTGCATCTGCGGAACCCCGCGCACAACGCGCACGGACGCATGTTGTCACACTGAAGGCCGAATCCATCAACGATATCGGGCTCACGCTTTCCGTTGCAGAAGTGAAACCTATTGTAGGGAAGATGACGGTTCCCGCGAAGCTGCTGCCGAATCAGGATTTCGAGGCACAGGTTGGCTCGCTCGTTCAAGGCAGAGTGCGAGCAGTATTGGTTACTGTAGGAGATTTTGTACATGAGGGTCAGGAGCTCATGCACATAGAAGGCCTGGAGGTTGGAGCGATCAAGTCGAACTTCATAAAGGCAAAAGCACAGTTGAAGTTCGCCAGAGCCAATTACGAGCGGCAGAAGACTCTCCTGGAACAGAAAGTCGGATCACAAAAGGCGTTCCTCGAGACCCAATCGGAGTACGACAAAGCACTCGCGGAATTCAACGCCGAGGACAAGAGAATTCACTCCATCGGACTGACGGACGATGATCTGCTGAAATTCGTCGAGTACGCGTCGCTCGAAAAGAACGACCACAGCGGCGGTGTACTTCCAATCAGGACTCCGATTGCAGGGACCGTCGTCGAGCGCAACGTCGTTATCGGCCAACTCGTGGATGCCTCAACGACAGCGTTCAAGATCGTCAACACATCCACACTCTGGGCGGACGGTCAGGTCTATGAACGGGATGTACCGACGTTGACAGGGAAACCGGAGGTCACTCTTACCGTCACTGCATTCCCCGGTGAGGAGTTCCGGGGAAAGGTCATCTATGTATCACCGGTCGTTGACGAGCATACCAGAACTATCACTATTCGGGCGTCCATCCCCAATCGTCACGGGCGGCTAAAGCCCCAGATGTTCGGTGAGCTTCATGTTCCAACCGGCGGAACCACAGAAGGTCTTATCGTCCCTGCCGAATCTGTTCACAAGGACAACGCGGAGACCTACGTGTTTGTTGCCACGAGTGATACAACGTTCGAACAGCGAAATGTCTCGCTTGGAGTATCGTTTGATTCCATGGTCGAAGTGAAAGCCGGACTCAAGCCCCGGGAGAGAGTTGTGGCACAGGGGTCGTTCCAGTTGAAGTCCGAGTTGATGAAAGAAGCTCTCGGTGGAGGAGAATAGCCATGCTTGAGCGGATCATCGAAATGACCCTGAAGTACAGGAGCTTTGTCGGGCTGGCGGTTGCTATCATGGTAGGATTCGGGCTCTACTCCTTCGTGACCATTCCGATTGATGCGTTCCCCGATGTTTCGAACACTCAGGTGGAGGTTTTGGGCAGCGCTCCCGGACTTTCAGCGCTGGAGATCGAACGATTTGTCACGTTCCCCGTGGAAATGTCCATGCGCGGACTCCCCGATGTCGTTCAGATGCGGTCGATAACAAAGTTCGGCCTGTCCGTTGTCACTATCGTATTCAAAGATGGTGTCAACATCTACTTTGCACGCCAGCTCGTTTTCGAGCGGCTGGAAGAAGCCAAGTCGAAACTGCCCCGGGGTGTTGAAGTCAGCATGGGACCGATTGCCACGGCCATGGGTGAAATATACCAGTACACTCTGGAAGGCAATCTGCCCGGCGACCCCCGGGAGCAAGCACGACAATTGACAGACCTGCGAACGCTCCAGGAATGGGTCGTCACACCACTCTTGAAGAGCGTTCCCGGCGTCAACGAGATCAACTCGTTCGGAGGGTATCTCAAGCAGTATCAGGTGGTTGTGAAGCCGGAAAAGCTTCTCGCCTACAATCTCACGCTCGATGAAGTCTACCGGGCAATCGGGGAGAACAATCAGAATGTCGGCGGCAATGTTCTTGACCGTTACTCGGAGCAGTACATTGTTCGCGGGGTCGGGTTGTTGAAGTCCGAGAACGATCTCAGCAACATCGTTCTGCGATCCGCCAGAGGTACACCTGTCTCATTGAGCGACGTTGCAGCAGTGAGTGTCGGACAGGCTGTGCGTCAGGGCGCCGCGCTCATCGATGGCGACCGGGAGGTGGTGGGTGGCATCGTGATGATGCTGCTTGGCGAGAACAGCCGCGATGTCGTGGAACGGGTGAAGGAGAAGGTGAAAGAGATCAACGAGAACAACATCCTGCCGGCAGGAATTACCATCGTCCCGTATTACGACCGCGCCGATCTCGTCAGGAGTAGCGTCACGACTGTTGCGACAGCGTTGATTGAAGGGTCGGTGCTGGTGGTCATCATCCTCTACCTTATGCTCCGGAGTTTCCGGGGCGCTTCGGTCGTTATTCTCGCCCTACCGTTGTCGCTGCTTCTCACCTTCATCGTCATGAAGATCGTAGGACTGAACGCAAATCTCATGTCGTTCGGCGGGGTTGCCATCTCCATCGGGATGATAGTCGATGCGGCGATTATCCAGGTGGAAAATGTCCAGCGGCATCAGGGCTTCTCCGGCACTCCGGGGCAAAGGCTCTCCACGATGATGAAGGCAGTCCTGGAGGTTCTCAAGCCAAGCATTTCCGGCGTCATCATCATCGCGACAACGTTTATCCCCATTCTCGCGCTTGAGGGGCTGGAAGGCAAGATGTTTTCCCCGCTGGCGCTCACGGTGGCCATCGCGCTGCTCTCCTCGCTTGTGCTTTCGATTTTC
>DAIUKN010000341.1:0-4120 GCA_036848195.1 Bacteroidota bacterium | reverse complement strand
GGATCTGGCAAATCCTTCATGTGCAAAGCCCCATCGCGTATGCTCCGAATGCGGTGTTCTTCGTTATGTATCCTTTGATCCCCTGGATCGGCGTCATGGCAGCAGGGTACCTCTTTGGTGCTCTGCTGCAACGTGAGGAGAGAGCAAGGCGCAAGACTCTGTATCGCCTTGGAATCGGCCTGATTGCCGGATTTGTCCTCCTCCGCGCATTGAACGTCTATGGTGATCCTCATCCCTGGTCCGTGCAGGGCTCCAGAGTGAACACGATCCTTTCCTTTCTCGACACCCACAAGTATCCGCCGTCGCTTCTCTATCTCATGATGACGCTCGGCCCGGCGATTGTTGTCCTTCCGCTGTTGGAGCGATGGCGGAACGGCTTCGCCTCATTCCTCACGGTTTTCGGTCGTGTGCCTCTCTTCTACTATGTACTGCATATCTATCTGATTCATCTCTGCGCGATTGGTGCCGCCATCATCGTCGGGTTCAACCCGGCTTTTCTCTTTTCGAACACGCCCCCCGGAGGGTGGGATGTACCGTTCGGATTCGGGCTGCCGACGGTGTACCTCATCTGGGCTGGGGTCGTGTTGATGCTCTATTACCCCTGTCGCTGGTTCGCAGACCTCAAACGGAGGAGGAGGGACGTTTGGTTGAGTTACCTCTGATGTCTGATCATCGCGGGTTTGTACAATATTCCCCTTTGACCAAAATGAGAGCCGAAAAACCCCGGAAAACCCCGGCGTAGAGGCGGCCGATGTTGCGGCACGCATGTTGGGGGTAATCCGCAGACCCCCCAATGGCATATGAATGAGAAATTTCGATCTGAGTTTTCGTCCCGCTCTCTACCGGCGTGATCCGGCCCGGGTACTTGGCGTCATCACCAATGATGGCCATCTTCCGCCCTTGTTGCCCGGTGAGGTGGAGATCGCACGGGTCTCGCCGCATATGGGAGCGGGTGGTCCGATCAGCGTCCGGGCCAGGACGGAAGGGAACCGGATCTCGTACAGGATTGTGGACGGACACGAGTCGGAGTATCTCCTGGGAGAACGCGAATCGATCGTGCCCCTTGCCATGGGTGAATTGGTCCATCTCATCGATACCTGTTCGCATCCTGCCGGGGTCGGGCTGACCCGGATCTTCTTGAACCCGATGAATCCCGGAGAGTTCGCTGAGGGTGTCATAGTCTCTTCTGAATTCTACCCGCAGCTTGACGACTGGTATCAGGAAGACGCGCGGGCGTGGGTGCGGAGGGAGAGGTGGAAGAAGGATCCTGATTCCGCTACCCCGCTGGTTGCGCTTCTCGACGATGAAGATGGACTGATTGAAACGCTGAAGGGGATCTTCGATCAAGTGGGGATAGAGGTAGCTGGTTTTCCCTACAAGGATGAATTTCTCGAGCGGGTCACGATCGTCCGTCCGGACGTCATCATCAGTGACATCTATTCGCCGCGCATGGACGGCACTGAATTCCTGAGAGTGATAAAGAAAGACGAGCGGTTCAGGGGTATCCCGGTTATCATGTTGAGTGGCGTGGGACCGGATGACGGACGATTCAAAGGGCTGACCGAGATGGGTTCCTTCAGGTGCATCCAGAAGACAGGGCCGGTGGAGAAGCTGATCGCCACTGTGAGTTCAGCGCTGGTCCTGAGCTGCGAGGAACCGTAGGCTCTCACGGCATCACTGTAGCGTAGAATTCATCCCGTATCTCTGATCGAAAAAAGCGAACAAGCCCCGGGTGCAGCTGATACGAACTTCACCCGGGGCTTGACAGACTGCTTGCGAGCTCTACACGTCTCTCCGGCTACCTACCTCATCAATACAAATCTTTTCGTCTGCACGTATTCCTGTCCCCCTTCGCTAGGGCGGGCCTGGAGACGGTAGAAGTATACCCCGCTCGCCAGATTCGTCCCGTCATATCGCACCTGGTGAATTCCGGTCTGTTGCGGCCCGTCCACGAGCGTTGCGACCTTCTGGCCGAGCACATTAAAGACCTCCAGCCTGACTTGGGCGGCATTCGGGATGGCATACGAGATCAGCGTCGAGGGATTGAAGGGATTCGGGTAGTTCTGGTCCAGCCGGAACTCGGTGGGAAGTTCTCGAGTATCTTTCACGTCGGTGGGCCGGGTCCCGATTGCGAACGCGACGGGGAATGCGGCGCCCGACAGCACACCAACAGGGGAACCCGTCCCGGTGATTCCATCCGCTAGCAACGTCACCGACTGAATACTCCACCCGGTTTGTCCGGCAGAGTTGATATACACCTTCTTGTCATCGGGGGCAAACGTCGGGTTGCCCGGTGTCGTCCCGTTGTCGGCAACCAACGCCTCGATGTTTTCATTGAGGTTCACGGCGAGCACTGAGACTTTCCCGGTCTGATCGATATAGTCTAACGCGATCTTATTGTCCGTGTTGGATGCAAAGACGGCATCCCCCATATCCACCCCAGGCGGCTGAGGCGGAAGAAGCCTGGCGATGGCCTCATCACCGACTCGCAAGAGGTTGATATCCCAGTAGGCCGTTGTGTCGCCGTTCGCATTGGCGACAATATTGAAAGCGTCATACATGATCACTTTGCTGTCGGAGGTCCAGGCGATTCTGTCGGGGAAAAGGATGTTTCCGGCGTTTATCCCCTGTGAATAGGTCGGAGTGAAAAGAGTGATCTGCCTGGTGGCGGTCCCTCCGGTCAGATCAAAAAGAATCATGACGGCCGACCGAGTCGTCGTGGTCGCGGCGAGGTAATGGCCATCCGGTGAGACGGCAACATTGTTGTAGATCCCTGCCTGCGTGATAGTCTGATCTCCCGTGCCATCCGAACCAACGGCGTGAACGTTGTTCGCCTGATCCACGTAGAGGATGGTGGCGCCGTTGTCGGTGACCGATGGCCTGCTGGCAACCGGCACCGAGGAGAGTTGCACCAGGGTTTGCGTTCCGATCGGCCAGCGGAGGAGGATCCCCGAACCTGCATCGATCGCAAGGAGCGAGGCTGTGCCGGCGACCGGCGGGCGGGTTGGCGGTTGACCTGTCCCGGTCCCGGTCGTGATTTCCACTGCGTCAAAGGCGGCGGCTGCGGCGAGGGCTTTGGCGTTCCCCGGTCCACCGAAGAGGTCCTCGGCGGCCTTAATCACTGCCAGCCTGCAATCCACGAATTGCGAGTTGCGCGTGAGGTATTGCGAAATGGCGCGGTAGTAGACGCGTCCTGCATCTTCCTTTGTCATTCCCGCGGAAGTAGCGAAGAGGTAGAATGCACGGTTCGTGATTCCGCTGTTCGTGTGCACGCCGCCGTGATCATTGGAAGTATGAACGAATTCGCTCATCTTCGTGGGCTGGTGTGCGAGCGCATTTGCGGCACTGGGATCCTGCATATTCCTCAGGCACTGCGCGGGTGGGAGCACGACATCGTCGCCAAGGAGCCAGTTGCCCGCGGCTCCCCGCGACCACCACTTGCAGAGAATGCCAAAGACGTCGGCGAATGACTCGTTCAGCGCGCCGGACTGGTCCTCATACACAAGGTTTGCTGTGTGCTCGATAACACCGTGGGTCATTTCATGCGAGGTGACATCGAATCCCCCTGCTAAGTCCCTGAACTTCGTCCCGTCCCCGTTCCCGAACACCATCTCCTGGCCGTTCCAGAACGCATTTCCGAGGTTCGTCTGGTAATTCACAACCAGGTTCATGGTTGAACCTGCGCCGTCAATGGCATTTCTGTTATGCACGGTCTTGTAGTAGTCAAACACAATTGCGCCGTTTGCCGAAGCCGACACCGCCTGTGGCAAGCTCCAGGAATTCTGGTTCGATGACGTGATGTTGGCTCTCTGAGTGTCGGAATGCAGACCATCCCTGGTGTAAATCACCCCTTTCCCGTCGTTCGGAAATTTCGAAAGTCCGGGATTGAACATCGATTTTGATGCGTCGATCATGTAGTACGTCGTGCCAATCTGGTAGAGGTGGAGCGTCTGCGTCCGACCGTACAGGTCTACCCCGCTTCCCGTGACCGCGCCGTCTTCCATCACGCGGTCATATTTCTTTACGATATTTCCTGAAACCGCGTCGACAAAGTAATCCCACCGGTCCCTGAGACCGGCCTCAATGTGAACCAGCCAGCAGTAACGGAATTGGTGATCCC
>DAIUKN010000340.1:0-4145 GCA_036848195.1 Bacteroidota bacterium | reverse complement strand
GGACGAAATTGAGTACCCGCATAATCTAGGGGCGCTCGTCCGGACCGCTGAGTGTGCCGGCGTCCACGGAGTCGTCTTCCCGAAACATCACGCTGCGTCCGTGACGACGGCGGTTGTCAAGGCTTCGGCGGGCGCCACCGAGCATATGGCCATGGCCGAAGTGACCAACATCGTCAACACGCTCGAAAAGCTTAAGGAGGATCACTATTGGGTGGTGGGGCTGGAAGCCGCGGGCGATCGGCTCTACACGCAAATCGACTATGAAATGCCGGTTGCGCTGGTGGTCGGAAGCGAGGGGAAAGGCATCCGGCGCCTTGTGCGGGAGCATTGCGACTATCTGGTCAAGATCCCCCTCTTTGGCACTATACCATCGCTCAACGCCTCGGTCGCCGGTGCCCTGGTGATGTTTGAAGTAGCCCGACAACGGAACAAAGTCGGCGGTATGGACCCCAGAACCTCCTAGTCCCCTGTCTCATCCCCGATCAGAGGATCCCCCCTATCCCTCGTCCCCGCGGGTCAGGCCGTACTTCTTCATCTTGTTGTAGAGATGACTTCGCTGGATGTCCAGCACTTCGGCCGTCCGGCTGATATTCCAGTTGTTGTCCTCGAGCTGCCTCCGGATGAACGCCGCCTCAGAGCGGTCTTTGAATTCCTGGAAAGTCCCACCGCGATTGATGAGGTTCTCCGCCTCAACGCGTGCGGCGGGCTGACCCGACTCGATCTGGCTTGCCTCGATCCGGGTTCCCGGTGTCATGATGACAAGCCGTTCCACCGTGTTGCGGAGCTCGCGGACGTTTCCGCTCCACTCCATCCCCTGAAACGTCTTCAGGGCCTCCTCTGAAAACTGCTTTGGCGCCATGCCGTTGTGCCGGCAGATCTCTTCGGCAAACGCTCTTGCCAGAACGGGAATATCCTCGGAGCGCTCACGAAGCGGGGGAACGCGTATAGGGATGACGTTGAGACGATGGTAAAGGTCCTCCCGAAACCCATTCTGCCGGATGGCCTCAATCAGGTTCTTGTTTGTTGCGGCGATGACGCGAACGTTCACCGGAATTTGCCGGTTCCCCCCTACCCGCTCAATCTTCCCCTCCTCCAACGCCCTCAGAACTTTGGCCTGTGCATGCAGGCTCATATCTCCCACCTCATCCAGGAAGATTGTCCCTCCGTCGGCGAGCTCGAATTTGCCGATTCGCTGGCTGGCCGCTCCCGTGAACGCCCCCTTCTCATGGCCGAAGAGCTCCGATTCGATCAGCTCGTTCGGGATCGCCGCACAATTCACCTCCACCATGACGCCGGCATTGCGACGGCTGAGACGGTGGATTGCTTTCGCGACGAGCTCCTTGCCCGACCCGTTTTCCCCGCTGATCAGAACGCGCGAGTCCGTAGGCGCCACGCGCTCGATGAGGGACAGCACCTCCCGGATCTTCGGGCTGTCCCCCAGGATAGCATCTTTCCCCTCCAGCTTCTCCTTCATCGCCTTGTAGTCGGTGGCATTGCGGGCGATGATGATCAGCCTTTCGCGGTCGAGCGGCTTGGGAAGGAAATCGTAGGCGCCAAGGCGGGTGGCCTCGACCGCCGTCTCTATTGTCCCGTGACCGGAGATCATCACCACCGGGAGAAACGGGTGAGTCTCTCGAATCTTCTGGAGCACCTTCATGCCGTCCATCCCGGGCATCTTGATATCCAGCAGAACAAGATCGATCGAACCCCCGGCAATGCGGGAAAGGGCCGACGGGCCGTCTTCCGCAAAGTGAACATCGAACTTTTCGTATTCCAGGATCATCTTGATAGAATCCCGGATGGATTTCTCGTCATCCACGACAAGGATGCTTCTCATCGTTCCTCCAGGTCAGAGACCACCGCATTCGGGATTTCGGATAGACCGGTCGGGAAGTCGGTCGGCCCGACTCCCTTCAGAGAGTCGAGGCTCGACCGTTTGGACTTGGTCGGCCCGACCCCCTTCAGAGAGTCGAGGCTCGACTGACTGAAGTCAATCGGCCCGACCCGCTGGCTGGCGGCGAGAATGAAACGGATAAACTGTGACGGCCGCGCCCAAGGGTCCTCAAGCAAACGGAGCCCGAAGTCCTGCCCCTGCCGGTTTGCCCGGACATCCCGTTCATCCAGAACCCCGTCAACAATAAACAGATCCTCACCCCACTCTACGAAATTCCCGACACGATCCGCGGCGGCACGGGAATCACTGACACCCGCCAGCAAGGCGGAGCCGAAGAAGTGCTGGAGTTTGTCCCGATCGCCCGCCCGATCGTTTGGTGTGTCAGGATAAAGGCGCTTCGGAAGGGCATCGACACGACGGCGGAATTCGTCCGGGAACTCCGATGTCAGCGGAAACCAGAACAGAGGCCCGATCAAGGGAAGGCGGAGCCCGACACGAGCATGATCCATCGTTGCAACAAATGAAATCAGCAGCGCCTCGTACACGTTGTTCCAGCTCAGCCGCATCGCCCGGTTGAAAACCGCATCCACGGCGTAGAGATCACCATATTTCTGACGGAAGTGCGCGAACTCCTCGCCGACAATGTATTGCTTGAGCTGAACACCGTTGGCGATGACAACGGGAATGAGTACCGGCGCGATTGCCGTCAGGAACTGCGGGACCTCGGCCGGAGGGTCGAATTCAGGACTCTCGCCTTTCTCCGGCACCGGCGACACCGACTGGGCCCAGGCCCAGGATGCACAGAGCAACACCAAGGCCATCCCCCCACCCCATCGCACTGCGGTCTTCATCAACCCTCTCCCATTCCCGGAGTCACGTCTGGATGATCCCCGGATTGAACCGCGGAATGTGAGCATTGCGGTTCGCCATGGCGATGCCACGGGATACCACGCCGCGAGTTTCAATCGGATCGAGGATTCCGTCGACCCAGAGCCGCGCGGCGGCAAAATATGGGTCGGTCTCATGTTCAAAGTGATCCTGTATTTCGCGGAGGAGTAACTCCTGGTCTGCTTTGCCGATGTGCTTCCCGCCCTTTTCCATCTGCTGGAGTTTGATCCCCAGCAGTGTTTCGCTGGCCTGCTTCCCACCCATTACCGCAATCTGCGCCGTGGGCCAGGCAAAGATCATTCGCGGGTCGTATGCCTTGCCGCACATCGCATAGTTCCCCGCTCCGTAACTGTTCCCGACGATGAATGTGAATTTGGGGACGACACTGTTGGCAACCGCACTGACCATCTTCGCGCCGTCCTTGATGATCCCTCCCTGCTCCGCCCGGCTTCCCACCATGAAACCGGTGACGTCCTGGAAGAAGACCAGCGGGATCAGTTTCTGGTTGCAGTTCAGGATGAACCGCGCCGCTTTGTCGGCGCTGTCACTGTAGATGACTCCGCCGACCTGCATCTCACCCTTGGCAGTCTTCACAACAGACCGCTGGTTCGCCACAATTCCGACCGCCCAGCCGTCGATCCGGGCATAGCCGGTAACTATCGTCTTGCCGTGACCGGCCTTGTATTCGTCCAGGTCGCTCCCGTCAAGAATACGTGCGAGGATCTCATACATGTCGTAGGGCTTCGCCCGGTCGACCGGGAGGAGGCCGTGGATCTCAGCCGGGTCATAGAGGGGGAGTACCGGGGTCCCGCGGTCGAATCCCGCTCCCGGAGTCGACCCGAGCTTGCCAATGATAGCACGAATCTTCTCGAGGCACTCGTCGTCATTGGCCATCCGGTGGTCCGTGACGCCGCTGATCTCACAGTGGACCGTAGCCCCGCCCAGTCGCTCATTGTCGATCTCTTCACCAATGGCCGCTTTCACCAGGTGCGATCCGGCCAGGAACACACTGCCGGTTTTGTCGACAATCATCGCCTCGTCGCTCATAATGGGAAGGTAGGCCCCGCCTGCCACGCAGGGCCCCATGATGGCGGCAATCTGCGTGATCCCCATCGATGACATCACGGCGTTGTTCCGGAAGATTCTGCCAAAGTGCTCCTTGTCCGGAAAGATCTCGCCCTGCAACGGGAGGAAGACACCAGCCGAATCGACAAGGTACACGATCGGGAGCCGGTTTTCGATCGAGATCTCCTGTGCGCGGAGGTTCTTTTTGCACGTTATCGGAAACCAGGCGCCCGCCTTCACGGTGGCATCGTTCGCCACGATCACCGCATCACGACCATGGATGATTCCGATTCCGAAG
>DAIUKN010000339.1:0-4147 GCA_036848195.1 Bacteroidota bacterium | reverse complement strand
CGGCGGTTTCTTGAGCGGAGTTCAGCAGAGTGTTTACCGATGCCGCGATGAGCGTGTTGATCCGGCTATCATTTGTTGTAAGGCGGGGCTGATGTGGCCACGGGTAGAGGCGTCGCTGCACCTGGATATTGCGGACCCGGATTTCCCCCACGCTTCCGTGAACGTGAAGCTGCAGCCACTTGACCGCTTCGAAGTCGAACACTTCGAACGTGTTTTCTCCCTGCCGGCAGATGAACCGGGTCCAGGAGTGAAAGTGCGTATTGAGGAGTGCGGGGCCGGTCTCGCTATGTCCTTCCTGGACGAGGAGTTCTATGGTGGTTCCTGCCGGTGCGTCGATGGTAAAGCCGGGAAATCCGACGATCTGTTCGATGAATTCAAATGTCAGTGCGACGGCTTTGGCATCGGAGATGGCGAAACGATACTCGTTTTCCAGCTTTCCGGGGAGAAGAGGCCCCGGCTGTGCGGCATACGCCCCGGGAGTGACAACGTCGAAATATTCCCCAGGGGGCCGCTGCCAGGCGATGGAGTGCGACGCGGCAAGGCGGGCCGGACGCACAGTTTCTTCCCGCAGTGGCGGGATTGCACGTGTGCGCAGGGTGCAGATTTCTTTCGGTGTGGAGGATTCGTACAGGTCGTCGGGATACGTCGAAGAGAGCGGCGGTTTGTCTGGTGCGCAATTGAGCACCATGGCCGGCATCCATGCGCCTGATGGCTCGAACTCAGCACGGTCCCATCCGTAGGGGTAGGCGCGTGCGTCAAATTCTTCCTGGAGCGACCGGAGATACCAGCGTTTGTACTTTCCGGGTTGCCATGAGGTGGCAAGGAGTGTTTGCCATTTATTGTCACTGGCGATCGTGATCTTCGTTCCGTCCGTGCAGGTGATGTTCAGAAGAAAGATGAATCCCGGTTTCCCGAGCGGAGAGGTTCCGTCCCCGTGGCCATAGAAAAGAACGGTTGCGCCGATCGCATTACGACCTTTCTGCAGGAGGTGCGTGCAGTCGAACGGGTCCACTTCAAGGTAACGCGGGTCGCAGGGTGCGGGCCCGCGCTGGGCTTTCGTGCCGTTGATGCTCAGCAGGTAGCGGCTGTCGGCCGAAACCCAGCCTGTTGCGCTCTGCGGAGGGGCAGGGAGGTCGAACGTCGTGCGGAAAAGGATGAAGGTGTTGGGGAGCGTACGGCCCGAAGGGTACCAGATCCATGCGGCGGGAGCCAGATTCGCCCCGGCGAGAGGCCGATCATTGGAGAGTTTCGGGAGAGCGGGGAGTTTCTCCTCATTGGTGTGGGGCGCTCCGGCGAACAGAGCGGCCCCGCTGAGGGAAGTCTGCTTGAGAAAGTCCCTACGGCTCAGATCCATCATCACCAGGCCTTCCGGATCGGATGTCCCTGACTATTCATGATCACTCTGCTGAAATCGAGAACATCGGGGGTCGAGAAGAGGAGATAGAGGTATTTCATCGTCCCTGCGAAGAACCACGGATCAAGGCGGTCCTTCTTGCTTTTTGTGAGGACGCTTGTGAGCCCGGCATAGCCTTCGTCCGTCCTGCAGTAGGTAATCAGGCTGTCGAGGAACGCCTTTCCCATGTGAAGGTAGACGGCATTCCCGGTCGTACGGTGCAACGTGTAGGCCGACTCGAGGATTTCCGGGTTCAGATCATAGCCCGGCTTCTCGACGGCTCCCGAGGCATAGTTGTACACTTCCGCTTGAATACCCTGTTTCGTCCAGAGGTTGTAGCAGGATTGCATCGTCCGCTCTGCCCTATCGGTGTCGCGGTAGAGAGCCTGTGCAGCCGGGAAGGATGCATCATGGACGCCGGAATAGGTCTTTGTCCGTTTCCCCGAATTCATATCTGCACGGCCGTACCAGTAACCCTTTGCGGTCGAGTCGAGGAGATACTTGTTGATGGCTGCGTAGTGTGCCTGCCACATTTGTCCGCAGTCGGAATCGTCGAAGAGATAGACGCACTTGAGGATCTCCTCGTAGTATGAACCAATACCGGCGCCGAGATGACTCTCCGTTTTCGTCCACTCTCCGGTCGTGATGTCGATCTCCTCGCCGACCAGATCGATGTTCGAGCGATGTTCGTAAGCCTGGAGAAGGGCGATCTTGGCGTGATTGAAGTAGGCTGGTTTCCCTGTGATCATGGCGAGCGCCCCGAACTCCGTGAGGAGTGTGCCAACGCCTGAAGGGGTGTTCACTTCCCCACGCACCGCGCCGGTCTTGAGGTTGACTTCCCTATAGGGCATGCCGGTGGGAGAAACAAACGCGGGAAGGAGGCGCGTGCCGAGATCGTCCGCGAGATCGAGCAACCGTTTATCGGCGGAGAGCTGATAGTTTGCAATCAGTGCGCCCAGCAGCCGGGTGGTGAATTCGGACGTTGGCACATAGACGTCCTTGTCGAAGGAGAGGTGGGTTGCCAGAAACTCGCGAGTGCTGTCCGCCTCTTCGTCAAGGTGCATCAGAGTCATCGCGTCGAGGGCCTCCAGGGCAGTAATATAGAACGGCACGCCGTACCAGTCTTCGGAGGTTTTGCTGAGCGGTCTGTAGGCATCATGTCCCCAGGCATACTTCTTGTACCCCTGCCAGGCATGACGGAACTCAGCCCGGACGCGGTTGGCGAGCTGTTCCGTCGTGACTTCCTGTGGCGTTGCCGGGGAGGCAAGGCATGCGAGCATGACGGCGATTGCGATTTGGCGCATAGCAGTTGTGGGATTATCCTGGTTGGTGAAGAGCAGATTGACGTCAGACCGTGAATTCAGGTTTGGCTCGGCCGCCTGGTGCCCGGGGGCATGAAGGCCAATTCAGATAGCGGAACAATTGCTGCAACCGGTGTCCGGACTGGAAATTAGGGGATACCACGTTCATTTGCAACGCCATATCCAAGATAGATCTTGACAAACCCGTTTCAATGTGGTATTTTCCCCATAGCAAAACGCCATTCCATTAGTGAAACCTCATCCGAATGCTCTCCTGCCAGATGTCGTCAACGCAGGAACACCGGGGAGGGATTTTCCCTCGTTCATTCCCAAGTTCTGCGACATCGGTTCCTTGTAACTCGGCAATACCTCAGTGGTCGCTCTATCTTGGATATGCATTTCCTGTCAGGTCACCTATCAGCCAAACTACTCACCATCAGAGTAAGGGAGGAATCACATGAAGCAACGATGGTACCATCTCTTGTGCCTCTTGCTGCTCATAGCTGCGGCATCGTCACCGCTTGCTCTCGCAGCAAACGGCAAGATCGTGGGGGTTGTCCGTGACGCCGCCACCAAAGACGTCGTCCCGGGCGCAAACGTCCTGGTCGTCGGCACGGCCCTTGGGGGTGCTGCCGATGCACAGGGGCGCTACTATATACTGAACGTTCCCCCCGGGACGTACGCGTTGCAGGTCTCTGCCGTCGGCTTCGCGAAGACGAAAGTCGAAGGAATCTCCGTCGTTCTCGACCAGACGGTGGAGATGAACATCAACCTGCAGGGCGAGACCGTGCAGCTCGGGGAAGTCGTCATCTCGGCTGAACGGCGTGTGGTGGACAAGAACCGGACCTCGACGAAGACGACGATAACCTCGGAAGAGATTCAATCCCTGCCGACGATGTCCGTTATCGACCTCCTGAACACGACTCCCGGTGCATTCAAGGGGTTCGTTCGTGGCGGCCAGATCACGGAAACCAAAACGATTGTTGAAGGCGTTGACATCTCGAACCAGCTCTACGAGTTCGCCGCCGATAACAGCAACCAGGGAATCATACGGTCGTCCGGCAGCGTGGTACGGAACAACCAGACGAGCCAATTGAGCACCAACACAAGTATCAACCTGTCTGGCGTCGAACAGTTCTCGTTGAATACCGGCGCCACCGGTGCGGAGAACCCTTCTGCGACCGCGGGCACGATCAACTATGCGTTAAAAGAGGGAAGCGGCCAGCTGATGGGGAGCGTCCAGGCCCGGGCCAGTCAGTTCAAGGGTCTCAGCCACGCAGGCCCCGATGTCTACAATCTCGACTACATTTATTTTGCGGACAAGACAACGACCAATAACCGCCTTGCAATCAACGTGCGCGCGCGGGATTCGATCGTCGCCGCCGGTGGCACCCCCAGCACCACGCTTCGGGGCAACATTGTCTCCGACAGCATCCGGAGCAGCAAATACGTC
>DAIUKN010000338.1:0-4155 GCA_036848195.1 Bacteroidota bacterium | reverse complement strand
GGACTTCGGGGATGGGACGACCAGCCACGAGGTGAATCCCGCCCACACGTACTTCGCGCCCGGCCGATTTACGGTAACATTGACGGTCACGGGTCCGACCGGTCAGGTTTCCGAAAGGAAGTTCCGCCTTGTTCGGGCAGTATCCGCTACCGGAGTGGCTGGACAAATCGCGCCCCTCCCACAGCGCACTGCATTGCGGCAAAACTACCCCAATCCGTTCAATCCGGCCACGATCATCGGCTATGAGCTTTCCGGTGGCGGGTTTGTTTCGCTCAGAATCTATGATGTCCTGGGGAGAGAGGTTGAAACTCTTGTCGACGAACCCAAAGCAGCCGGGGCATACACGGCCACGTGGAACGCGGCGCGTTGTGCAAGCGGAGTCTACTTCTACAGACTTTCGATTGGCTCCTTCGTCCAAACTCGAAGTCTTCTCTTAATCCGCTGAGGGGCGAATCGCTATGAAGGCCGATTGGTACCTGAGGGTTCAGACGATTGCGGGGCTCGCAATGCTATTGGCTTGCGTCACGGGAGCCGGCCATGCGCAATCGGGTGAGGGTGTTGCGCCGGAAACGTTGGTTCCTGCAGCCGGTGTCTCGAAGACGATCACGTTTCCAGATCGGGCACCATTTCTGTCGACGCGAAGCACTCCTGGTGCTGTTCTGCACACAGAGCGGATTGCCCAGGTCGTCACGGTCACCACAACCAACGATACCGGCGATGGATCGCTCCGGAAGGCGATTCTCGACGCGGATGCGAACCCCGGGACCGATATCATTACCTTCAACATCCCCGGACCGGGGGTGCACACGATTGCACCAATCTTGAAACTTCCGAACATCACAGAGACCGTACTGATCGACGCCACGACGCAACCCGGATATATCGGAACCCCGCTCATCGAGATCGACGGGAGAAATCTCGGCGCCTACGACGTCTTTGACGTGTTCGCAGACGCGTGTGTGATCCGCGGCTTCGCCTTCAACCGGGTTCCTGCGGGATCGGCCATCGTGATCTGGTCCGGGAATGGGAACACGATCGTCGGCAATCTCTTCGGGACTGATCCATCGGGATCAATCCCGTTAAGCATTGCGTACAACGGGGTGATCCTTTACAGCGAGGGCAATGTTGTGGGCGGAACACAGGCGAGCGACAGAAATATCTTCGCCGCAATCGGCTATCCCGCTGTTGCGATCGCCAGAGCTTCGGCGCGGGGAAACACCGTACGGGGGAACTACTTCGGAACGAATATCTCGGGGACTCAGAAGCTCGGGACCAGACAGGAATCGGTCTTCATCACCAATAGCGCGTCGGGGAACACGGTTGGTGGGAGTGACCCTGGCGCGCGAAACATCATCTCCGGATCCACGACAAGCTCCGGCATCACCATTGCCAATGCTGGACCGGGACGCAATTCGGTCCAGGGTAACTTCATCGGGACAGATGTCAATGGAGTAAACCCCATGGGGAACGCGGGCAACGGCATCTTTATCACGCACACGGACTCTGTGGTCATCGGCGGACCCGGGCAAGGTGAAGGTAACCTCATCGGGGGCAACGCGTCCCCCGGCGTTTTCGTTGACAGCAGTGCCAGGTTCACATCAATCGTCGGAAACAGCATCGGCGTGAGTGCAAACGTCGTCTCCGCGCTTCCCAACAGCAAGGGGATCGTTATCAACAGTTCTCCCGGTAACCGCATTGAGGCGAACATCATTTCAGGGAACGCTCAGCAAGGGGTGGAGATTCGGGGGGCCGGAGCCGTAGGGAATACCGTCGCGGGGAACTACATCGGAACCGACGAACTGGGGGTGATTGCTCTCGGCAACGGTTCCCACGGCATCGCACTAAGTTCATCGAGCGACACAGTCGGCGGCACTGATGCGTCGACCAGGAACGTAATCGCATTCAACGCAGGAGCGGGCGTCTATGTTTCAACCGGAATTGGGAATTTGATCCGGTACAACTCCATCTTCTCAAATGGCGGTCTCGGGATCGACCTGGCACCTGTTGGAGTGACTCCGAATGATACACTTGATGGCGACACGGGTCCGAACAACCTCCAGAATCATCCCGATCTCGACTCGATGAGGATCTCCCCTCTTGGGACACTTGTCTATGGCCGCCTTAAGAGCGTGCCGGTAAGCGATTTCACCGTGGATCTCTTCACGAACGATGATGCCGATCCATCGGGCTATGGCGAGGGAAAAACCCTGATTGCATCGCAGAGGGTAACAACAGACCCCGGCGGGACTGCGGGCTTCTCGTTCTCGCTCCCTTCCACATACTCGCGGTTGGACCCGGTCACGGCTACAGCAACCGGAGCCGGAGGTAACACGTCAGAGTTCTCCGACGCACTGTTCTCTCTCGAAATCATCCGTCCCCATGCGGATGAGCTTTGGATTCCGCAACAGCGTGACACCATACGATGGACACCCGCCAAAGGAGTGGATACCGTCGAGATCCTGTACAGTCTCGACGATGGGAAGACCTACTCCTTGATAACAGACAGCCATCCCGCATCCCCCGCCCGGTACGTGTGGAAGATCCCTGACACGCTTTCAAGAAAGTGCAGGATTCTGGTCATGGATAAGGGAAAGAGTGGTTTTTCAGGCACCAGCGAGCAATTCAAGATCAAAGGGTACCAGCTCACTCGCGTCAATGCAAACGGCGATTATGAGGCCTTTACACCCGCTAACAACGGGTGGTCGTTCGCGAACAGAGAGGAAAACCTCTGGACAATCTTTGAGTATGTGTACTATCCCAGCGATCTGGATCAGGTGACCGGAAGGAGCTATCCCCAGTACTTCCTCCGCGATCCAATACGAGCCAGGACTGGTGATTTCCCAAGCTGGCCGATCGTTGTAGAGGCATTTGGGAGGAATTCATGCTACTTCGATTCATCAAACTACGGATGGGTATACCGGCCTTCCGCCGTGCAGTGGTGGGCATCTCAAAAGGGGAGCTTCCATGGCGTATGCCAGGGGATGGCAATTTCAAGCGCTGCAGCATTCGGACAGAAAAGTGCCTTGGTCCAGTCATACCCTCTGATCGGCAGTTTCACAAACCTTTCTGAACTTCCCTCGAATGGTCCACGACGCATCATGGTCGACCAACTCTGGCTGAGACAATTCGGAGCAAGCCAGGCCGCCTACCTGTCGCAGCATCTAGACGATTTCAAGCACCCGGGCTGGATCGATGGCCTCAGAGCCCTCTTCCTGCCGGACCAGTCGGCGGATGCGCTCGATCTGTGCTTCGTTAATCCATCAACATCCTCCGGACATGTTGTTACTCCGTACCGGGTCGTCCAGGATTCCAGTATGCTGGACACGGTGAGAGTATACGTGTATGACAACAACTACCCCGCGGATTCTCATCGCTCTGTCCGTCTGACCAGCGACGGATACTGGTTCTATCCGGGGTATTTCAGGAAGGACGGACTGTACTACGAACCTGCCAGCCTCTACCTGAACGGGGCAACACTGCCGGCTACGGGCAGCATATCAACGGCCGCCGCAAAACTGGCTGCGTCGGCCGGAACTCTGGAATTTGACACTCCCCCCGGGGCTTCGGTCCTGATCACCGATGCGAAAGGAGACTCCGTCGGGTATGCCGACAGTTCTTGCTTCAGCAACTTCCATGGGACTCCAATAATCCCCCGGACGGGATACTTCGCTCCCCCCCTCGGGTTCACTGTGCCAACGGGGAGCTATGCGGTATGGATGCACGGCTTTATCGACACAGTTGCGTACTGCTCGGTCTATTCGGATTCGACGATTTACACATATAGCAGGGGAGGTGCGAAACTGAATCAACACGATGAACTCTTCTTCAGTGACGGATTGACGCTACAGACCAGCGATACACTGTCGAAAAATGTCTATTTGGGAGGCATCATTCGCCACAACTCTGTCGAATACGTATTTGGTGCATCCGGCCTCTCATGCGCACATTCAGACTCATTGCGCATTGCCGTAGAAAACCGACATGACATTCTTGTACAGAGCGGAGGGTCATCAAAGAGCTATACTCTTCAATTGCGATCAGCATCCTCCAACGGCGAGATCCAGTTCGAACACCGGGCGATACCTCTGCCTGCAAATGGAGCTCATCGCATCCAACCGGTCTGGGAGGCACTGGCTCAACAGCCGGTGAAAATAC
>DAIUKN010000337.1:0-4165 GCA_036848195.1 Bacteroidota bacterium | reverse complement strand
CCATTTTCGCGAAAAGTCAAACGTAGAAATTCCTCCCGGGATAAGCAAGGCTGTGGCGGGCGTGGATATTCTGGCCCTGATTCTCTATATTGACAGGAATTCTCTCCCAAAAAGGTCTGCAATGACACGAAAACTGGTCACCACGATTCTCGCCCTATCTCTTCTGTTGGCGGCCTATCTTTTCTTCCGAAGCCGGCCCCAGGAAGTCTCGCTCCTCCTCCTTAATGGCAGGGTTTACACGGCGAACGACAAGCAACCTCTCGCCGAGGCTGTTGCAGTCCTTGGAGAGAGGATTGTTGGCGTGGGGACTACCCGGGAGATCGAGTCCCGCTTCCGGGGCTCGCAGGCCATCGATCTGAAGGGGAAGACCGTTCTTCCCGGGCTTGTCGATGCGCATCTTCACGTCGAGGAGACGGGCGTTGCGCTGATGAATGTAGACTTGACCGGACGGAACTCCTTGAAGGAGATCCAGGGGCTCATTGAGGCTGAATCTGCGCGGAAGAAACAGGGGGGAGGCGGCTGGGTACGCGGATGGGGATGGGATCAGAACCGCTGGGAAGTGAAGAGGATGCCGCGTCATGAGGATCTCGACGGTGTCTCCGGATCCGTCCCAGTCTACCTTGTCAGGGTTGACGGCCATGCGGTCTGGGTCAATGCGAGAGTCATCGAACTTGCAGGCATTACGAAGAAAACCCCGGACCCGGCAGGGGGGAAAATTGTACGTGATGGAAATGGAGACCCAACCGGGGTCTTTATCGATAACGGGATACAGGTTCTCGCGTCTGTCCTTCCATCGCCCTCAGAGGCTGAGCGGACGGAGGCCATACAGCGTGCAATGGCTCTCTTCATCAAGAATGGGCTGACCGAAGTCCATGACATGGGAGCCGACCTGGGGACAATTGCCATTTACAAGAAGCTGGCCCAGAACGGCGAGCTACCTCTCCGCATTTACGTGGCGTTGGACGGTGGAAACAGGGAGAGTGTTGAACATTACCTGAAATCAGGCCCGGAAATCGATCTTTTCGAGGGGAGGATAACAGTCCGATCCATCAAACTCTATGCAGATGGGGCACTTGGATCAAGGGGTGCAGCGCTCCTTTTGCCTTACAGTGACGACCCCGGCAACAGAGGGCTCACGCTGATTTCATCGGAGGACCTTCGGGACGCAGCGGCGAGGGCTCTGGCCCATGGGTTCCAACTCTGCGTCCATGCCATTGGCGACCGTGCAAATTGTATGGTAGTGGATGCTTTGGATAGTGTCTATAAAGCCAGTAATACGAAAGGATTAAACAAACGATTTCGAGTAGAACATGCGCAGGTTCTACAGACTTCGGACATTGCCCGGTTCCGTCCCCTGGGATTGATTCCGTCTATGCAGCCGGTTCACTGCACGTCGGACATGCCTTGGGCGGAGAGTAGACTGGGCCCCGAGCGGGTCAGAGGGGCTTATGCCTGGCGGTCGTTTATTGATTCGGGGAGTCTTATCCCCGGCGGATCGGATTCTCCGGTGGAAGAGCCGAATCCCTTCAAGGGATTCTATGCGGCTGTCAGTCGTCAGAACGTCCTGGGAAAGCCCGATTCCGGATGGTATCCACACGAGAGGATGACGCGGGATGAAGCCTTGAAGTGCTTTACCCTCTGGGGGGCTTACGCCGCTTTCCAGGAGGGGTCGAAGGGATCGATCGAAAATGGGAAATGGGCGGATCTCACGGTTATTTCTGATGACATTATGAATTGCGACATCCGTAAAATTCCTGATATCGGTGTAGAAATGTTACTGATTGGCGGGCAGGTTATTCAGAGTCCGAGCGAATTGCCCCGGAAGATACAGTAATGGGGGTCGAGCAGGAGCAATACGACCTGAAAAACTATCGGATGAACATCGCCGAGGGGATACTGTACATATCCTCTGCGGCGTTCATCTCCGTCCAAGTTGTTCTTCCGGCCCTTATTGCGCGGCTCGGAGGGGGAAACATCGTCGTCGGGATTCTCCCGGTGATTGTTTATGTCGGGCTTTTCCTTCCTCAGGTTTTTGCAGCCCGCACCATCGAAACTCTTCCTTCGAAGAAGGGATGGGCAATACGATACGGTTTCTTCCAGCGGTTGATGATTCTCTTGATTGCCATTGCCGTTCTGGTTCTTGGTGGTTCCTGGCCGAGGGCTGCGCTCGTTCTTTTTCTCGTCTTCATCGCACTCCATCACGTCTTCGCCGGAATCGGGACACCTGCCTGGTTTGACCTGTTTACGCGAATCACCCCGTTGCGGAAGCGGGGACGACTTGTCGGATTCCGCACGTCGCTCGGCGGGTTCGCCGCATTTCTCTGCGGGCTTGTGCTGACCTGGCTGTTAGCGACCTTCGATTTTCCGCTGAACTACGCGTTGGGTTTCTTCATTGCCTTCGGGCTCCAGATCTCCTCACTCATCGTTCAGATGAATCTCGTTGAGGGGGAACCCGCGCGTGTTACCGAACGCCGGCCGGTCTTCGCCTATCTCCGCCGGCTGCCGGAAGTGTTCCGTGCAAACAGGAACTTCAAGTACTTCATCATCTCTTCGGCATTTCTGGTGGTGGGGAATATGCCTATCGGCTTCTTCACAGTCTATGCATTAAGGACTTTTTCGGCCGATGAGTCCATGATCGGGCAATTCACGCTGAGCATGCTGATGACGCAGGCAGTGAGTGCGTTAATCAGCGGATTCATCGTAGACCGGTACGGCAACAAGCGCGCGTTGATGATCGCGGCATTCGGGATGCTCGGTGCGACGCTCTGGGCGCTGGCTGCCCCGACGCTGGGCTGGTTCAGACTTGTGTACGTTTTCCTGGGAGCGAATGTGGGGACCGAACTGATGGCGCGGTACAACATCTCGGCGGAATACGGCCCGGCAGAGCAGCGTCCGACCTACGTTGCGCTGATGAACACTGTTCTCGCGCCTGTGTATCTCTCCGCTCTCGCCGCCGGGATGGTCAGTGATCTGTTTGGGTATCGAACACTCTTTTTCGTTGCTGCGGTGTTTTCCGTTGTCGGGATCTTCCTGCTGATGGCCCGCGTACGCGATCCGCGCATTCACGCCGTCGTTCGCTGAGGTATGGGGTTGATTGCATTTCACTCGAGTCGGCCATATATTCCGCCTATGCAACCATCAAAGACAGCCCGTGACGCGACAGCCCTTCCGCGGTCATGGACTGTCCTTTCCCTGCTCGAGTGGGCAGCGGCGTATCTCGCTGAACGGGGGTTCGATGAGCCCCGGTTGCATGTCGAGCTGCTTCTTGCTTTTGTCCTGAAGATCGGACGTCTTGATCTTTATCTCCAGTTTGACCGTCCGCTTACGCCGGAAGAGCTCGCGGCTTTCAAGACCCTCTTCAGGCGACGCCTCAACCATGAGCCGCTCCAGTACATCCTGGGAGAGACAGAGTTCATGGGGCTCCGTTTCGCAGTCAACAGCGGAGTCCTGATACCGCGACCCGAAACAGAGCTCTTGGTAGAGAAGTCACTCGAGGTGATCCGGGGGCTGGGAAACCGCGCGGTGTCGGTGGTAGACATCGGCACCGGCTCGGGGAACATAGCGATCGCCATTGCCCATTTTGCCCCCGCGACGACGGTCGTCGCCCTCGATAGTAGTCCGGATGCCCTTGCCACTGCCGAGGCGAACTGCGAACGAAATCAGGTCTCGAACGTCAGGCTGGAACAGGCTGACATTTTCACCGACGCGTTCGGATCCCGCACGTTTGACTTGATTCTCTCAAATCCGCCCTACATCTCTCGTGAAGAATTCGGGAAGCTTCCAGAAGAAATTCGCGTCCACGAGCCGAGGAGGGCGACAACAGATGAGGGGGATGGGTATCGCTTCATAAGACGCATTTCGTCGGTCGCGGCTCTTCATCTTAGGCCCGCCGGCTTCCTGATGATGGAAATCGGTTTCGGGCAATCGGATGCTGCGCGTCGGATCGCCGAGGACGCAGGTCTCACGGTGGAGAATCTCTACCTGGATTTTGCCGGGATTCCCCGTGTTCTTGCCGCACGCCGGCCGGGTGAGGCATGAGGGCCCTCGTTCAGCGCGTCCGCGAAGGGAGCGTTGTGATCGGCGGGCAGACAGTGGCGAGGATCGGCAGGGGATATGTCATTCTTCTGGGCGTCAGGCAGGGGGACATCAGGGAAGCAGCCCTCTT
>DAIUKN010000336.1:0-4185 GCA_036848195.1 Bacteroidota bacterium | reverse complement strand
CCGATCTGGCGGTCGCCAAAATCATGGGAAGTCGTGCTCGCGACAAAAGCCGGGGCCGAAGACGCCCTGCTGATCATTACGGTAGAAAACGGAAAATCGGAAAAGTTGACGTTCGGTCTCGACGGGATATTCTCCGTCGCGTGGTCGCCCGTCGGGGATCGGCTGGCGTTCGTGGGGAATGACCCGCACCGCTCTGATATCTACACGTACGACCTGAACACGAAGGAATTGGTCAACCTGACAGACGACGTCTTCAGCGATGCTACGCCCACATGGTCGCCGGACGGGAAGACCATATTCTTCTCTTCGGACCGGGGTGCTGCGATGCGCGACAGCGCGGTCGATGTTCGGACCTTCAACTATAATCAGGCGGATCTCTACAGCATCGATGTCGGCACGCGGGCGATCACCAGGATCACGGACTGGCCGAACAGCGATGAGACATCCGTCGTCGTGGGACCCACAGGCAAAAAGATCCTCTTTGTGTCGGACCGGAACGGAAGCAACAACATTTACGAAATGGACCTGGATTCCAGGAAGACACGGCCGATCACCAACTCGCTCAGTGGCGTCTATCAGCTCTCGCTATCGAAGGACGGCACAAAACTGGCCTTCTCATCTCTTACCCACGGCGGGTTCGACATTTTCCTGATGCGTAATCCGTTCGAGCGTGACCTGAAGATGGCCGAGCTGGAACCGACGAACTTTTTCAAATCGCGCTTACTCCAACCCGGCATGAAAGAGAAGCCGCCCGTCGCGCAGGCGGCCGGCCTGCCTTCGCCCGCTGTGGCTCCACCAGAGGCGGCCGTCGTTCCAACACCTCCAGCCGCTCCTCCTGCAGCGCAGGATACCGGGCTGTACGGCAAAGACATTCAGATCGACTTCAATAATTACGTCTTCAAGGATACATACAGCGAGAACCTGCCGAAGGACTCCCTCGTCTCACGTACGCCGAAGATTGCCGACAATGTTGATGAGAGCGGCAAATACAAAGTCAACAAGTACAAGCTGAACTTCACCCCCGACATCATCTACGGCAATGCCGGGTACGATACCTTCTACGGTGTCACGGGGACGACGATCATGGCGTTCAGCGATCTTCTGGGTGATCACCAGATCATCTTTACGACGAACCTGATGCTGGACCTCAAGAACAGCGACTACGGGCTTCAATATTTCTACCTGCCGAACCGTCTTGATCTTGGCTTCGGCGGGTACCATAGCGCCCGGTTTGTCATCGTGTACGACCGCTACGGCGGGAGCCTCTACCGGTTCAGGACATACGGGTTGAACGTCTCAGGCAGTTACCCCATCGACAAATTCAACAGAGTGGAGTTCGGCCTCGGCTGGTCCAACATCTCCAAAGAAAACCTGGACGTCCCCGAAGAGCCCTTCCAGCAGCGTACGGTTCTCGTCCCCCAGTTGAGCTATGTGTACGACACGATTCTCTGGGGTTACACCTCCCCGGTGAACGGGACGCGGTACAAGGTGAACGTTTTTGGCACGCCGAAGCTGGGGAAGCAGGGGCTGGAATTCCTGAACGTTACGGGAGATTACCGGACCTACTACCGGCTCGGCAGGAACTACAGCATTGCGCTGCGGCTTGCCGGCGGCGGGAGCTTCGGTCGCAACCCGCAGAAGTTCATTATCGGCGGCGTGAGCAACTGGATCAACCCGACCTTTGAAGGGGGCTACGTGCCTCTGGAGAATGCCGAGGACTACATCTTCCTGCAGGTCGGTATCCCGCTGCGCGGGTACAACTATAACGCCGAGATCGGCTCTCGGTACGGCCTCTTCAACTTCGAATTCCGCTATCCCCTCTTCGCGTTCCTCCAAGCCGGTCCGCTCCCCATCGGTCTGCAGAGCATCGGCGGGGCATTCTTCTTTGACATGGGATCGGCCTGGAACCATGAACGGCAACTGCAACTCTTCAGCCGCGACGAGTCCGGGTCTACGAGAACCAAAGACCTGCTGATGGGCATGGGAACTGGTGCGCGGATCTTCTTCCTGGCGTTCCTGGTCCGCTTCGACGTGGCGTGGGCGTGGTACTACAACGGTTTTTCGGAGCCCAAGTACTACTTCTCGCTCGGGGCGGATTTCTGAGGCAGGCGGACCGTCAGGTTCAAGCCCCGCGCGGAGAAATTCGGCGGGGCTTTTTTTCCGGTGGGTTCTCGTGTCTCGACTCCGCAGTTCCTTGCACAGCCGGAGAGTCAGACAATGGCCGAAATGCAAAACTGCTGGCGTTTTCCGCGGATGTTGTTGTCAAGGCAATTCTGAAACTCGACACGAGTGCCCTACCAACCATCATTTCCCATAAACGACGGGCACTAGTTGATGGGGAGCGTGACGGTGAACGTGGATCCCTGCTGCGGCTCGCTCTGGACGGCGATCGTTCCCCGGTGGAGCTCGGCGATCCATTTTGCGATTGAGAGGCCGAGGCCGTTGCCCCCCTGTTCGCGCGACCGGGCCTTATCCACGCGATAGAAGCGGTCGAAAATCTTGTCGGTCTCGCCGGCGGGAATACCGATGCCGGAATCCTGTACCGTAAACACCGCCGAGCCGTTCTGGCGGTCCATGGAGAGCGAAACTTTTCCCCCCTCCGGTGTGTACTTGATGGCATTGTCGACGAGGTTCAGGAAGAGCTGGCGCAGCCTGATGCGGTCCCCGACGATGGTGATGGGAGTGTTATTCTTCAAGTCGACATGGATCTGCTTCGGCTCTGCCAGCACCTCGCTGTCTTCGTAGAGCTCCTCGACGAGCCCCTTCAGATCAACTTCCGACAGATTCAGCTGATACGTGCCCTGATCCGCTTTGGCCAGCATCAGCAGGTTATCGATGATGGAAGTCAGCCGCATGACCTCTTCGAGCGTGCTCTCGAGCACGGCGCGATATTCCTGCGGGCTTTTGGGGTTTCGGAGGGCGATCTCAATCTCGCCGCGGATGATTGTCAGCGGGGTGCGGAGCTCGTGCGAGGCGTCGGCCGAGAACTGCCGCACCTGCGCAAACGAAGTGTACAGCCGGTGAATCATGTCGTTGATGGTGGCGGTCAACCGGCCGATTTCATCATCCGTGTGCTGTGTCGGGATTGTCTGGTCGAGATTCTCGGCGGTGATTTTCCTGGCCCGCGTATTGATTTCATGGACCGGACTGAGTGCGCGGTTGGCAAGTGCGAGGCCGCCGAAGATGGATACCGCAAGCGCTACGGGTACAAGAATCAGGAAGATGACATAGAGGCTGTCCAGAAACCCGCGAAGGTCGGCCAGAGGATAGCCGACATAGTACGTAAAATTCTTCTCACGGATTGCGCCCACCCGGACAGGGTCGCCGTTCAGGTCGCCGGTCATCACCGACGTACCATTGGCGGCGATGGTGTCGCGAACGGCGAGGCTGTCCGACCCCAGATTGTATGATCGGTACGCGAAGGCTCCGCGGCGGTCCAGGATCTGGATATAAGTCTTGTGGTGGCTCTGCACGGTCTGACGGAAGAGCTGGTTCCAGATCTCGTCGGCGGCGGCGGCGGCGGCCGAGTCGTCGTCGGATTTTTCCTGGGGAGGAAGGGTCGGGCGGGCCTTGTCCCGGAGAAGCGCATCGATGGAGCGTTTGCCGGGCTTAACCTTGCTCGCCTGGGGCTCCAGGAAATCGCGCAGCCAGCGGACTTCATTTTTCAGTGAGCTGTCAAGGTTTTCGGACAGCGATTTGTTCGTGTAGTAGTAGGAGAGGCCGCCGAAGACCAGAAGCGAGGAGAGCAGAAGCAGGGTGTACCAGAAGGTCAACCGCGCCCTGATGGACTGAATCAGAAAAGACACCGGCTAATCCTCCCGCAGTACGTACCCCACACCGCGGACGGTGTGGATAAGCTTTCTTTCGAAACCGCTGTCGATCTTGTTCCGGAGATGGTTGACATACACATCGATCAGGTTCGTCCCCGTGTCGAAGTTGTAGTCCCAGATATGTTCGGAGATGATCGTCCGGCTCAGGACGCGGTTCTTGTTGCGCAGGAAGTATTCGAGAAGCGCGTACTCTTTTGCCGTCAGCTCGATTGCCCTCTCGCCCCTCTTTGCCTTGTGGCTGACGGTATCGAGCTCCAGGTCCGCGATCGAAAGAACGGTGGATTTCTCTTTTGATCCGCGGCGGAGCAGTGAACGGACGCGCGCGAGAAGTTCCGCGAAAGCAAAGGGTTTGGTA
>DAIUKN010000335.1:0-4190 GCA_036848195.1 Bacteroidota bacterium | reverse complement strand
AGGATCCGCGTTTCCGTCGTTATCGATCGCACGGACGAGGAAGCGCTGCATGTTCAGAGGTTCGGTGGAATTGAACGCAACCACCGTTCCGGTTCCTGTAGTATCCTTCCACGCCGTCGAGTCGAAGAGCACCCATTGCGTGGTCGATCCAGGAAGGAGGTGGTACGTGAAGTACCGGTATTGATAACTGACGATGAAACCGTCGTTGTCGCCCCCGGTCCAGTTCAGCGTAACGAGGGCGAAAACGGTGTCGTTGGCCTTGGGAATATTGGCGAGACGGGTTCTCGGTGCGGCATTGGGATTCGGTGGAGCCGTCGGCCTCTCACACGACGTCCAGAGGGACATACAACCCAGCGTGAGAACGATCGCCAAATCCTTAAAGAATCTTCGCATAAGATACGTCGGCCCTCGGTGCACCACGCGCGTCAGGACAGGAATGCGGGATCAGAAAGTCTCACTTCTGCTTGATGTCCGTGATGACCACTTTTCGACTGAAGTAGAACTGGTCTCTGTACCGGTACAGGGATTTGAACGGAGCGAGTTCGATGCTCACTTCCGTGACCCCCCGCTCGGCGATGGTGATCGCCGCGGGCAGATTCATGCTCGGCGCATCACCTGGCGGGAGTCCCACGGGATTGAGATAGTGTTTGGGGATGAAGATCTCCACCTCGGATGCTACAATGGCAAGGGTAAGCTGATCGTATGAACCGGGAGGGACATACGACTCGAAGACGACGTACTTCCGGTATCGACTGTTGGAGAAGGTAATCGCGGCGGTGTCGGCGGTAGTAATCGGCTTGCCGTCCAACCAGTCACGTCCCAGGACGTTGACCGTGTCACTCGTCTTTCGCTCGGCGCTGGGGTTGCAGTAGACGTTGGCGTAGTAATCGCCCCGCGAGACACGAGCCTGGGAAACCGTCACCTGGAACTGATCCCATCGTGAGAAACGCGATGTGTCGTTCTGAATGATGATGTTCGTGTCGGACTCTGCGCTCTTCAGAGTGATGCGAAGAATCCCGGGCTCGGGAGACGGCTCCACGCTCGTCTTGCACCCTATCATTATCCAGAGGAGGATGGCCGACGCAACGACATAGGTGTACCGGAAGAACATACGCCCTTCGTTCATTCAGTAGTGATCCGGACGGCATGAGCCGCCGGTCGCACGCGGCAACCGGCAGCTTCATGCGCAACGTCTGATGATCCGACTTTCAACCCCCGCTGGTACTATCGCAGCAACATCATCTTGTTGACCTTCTCGTGCTGGCCGGCGGTGAGCCTGAAGAAGTAGACTCCGCTGGCAACGCCGAGACCCCGGTCATTTGTGCCATCCCACTGCACACGATGCTCGCCAGCATGCCGCACTTCATTTACGAGGGTCTTCACGCGACGTCCGAGAACATCAAACACCACCAGCTCTGTCTGCAATGCGCTGGGGAGCGTGAAAGAGATTCTTGTTGTCGGATTGAAGGGATTCGGATAGTTCTGTTCTAGAGCAAACGTCCAAGGCGTCGAACCCTGGTTGTCGCTCCCCAAGCCGGTGGAAATGCCGGCCGCGGGATAGTTGGACACCTTGACGTTGTCGATCCGTCCGCGGAACGGCGCGACGTAATATATATCATTCGGATCGAAGGCTGCCCGTCCGATACGGAGAGGCGCAGCTGCCATCAACGGAGGAATGGGAGCCGCAACCCACCCCCTGAACATCAGGACGTCGTTCTCGTTCTTGATGGCCATGGCGAAGTTGCCGGTGGTCTTGCTCCTCTCGAGAATGACATGCCGCCATTTGCCGACATGTGACGTCGTCGCGGGAAGCGTGTCCTGCACGGCGTACGCCCCTGAGCCATCATTCCTCCAGTAGCGGGCCGTGAAGACAGGGACAGTTGCACCGTTCCGGAAGCTGAGCTCGAAGTTGGCATTGTTCCAATCCGACTCCGCCGTCGGGTTGATGATGATGCGGGTTGCATGCCTGTCGGCAGAATCTGCCTTGATCCAGCAGTCGAGCGTGAACTCTTCGGCCGCGAGGAAGGGCGACACAGCCTCAACCCAGTTGGAGTCGATAGGGATTCCCGGATGGGCCTTCAGCTGCCACGAGTAAGTACCGCCGCCAGTCGGAACGTCTGTCGAATAATCCTTCTGCACGCGCGTAATCATCGTGCAGTTGTTGGTGGAATGGTCGAGCGGCGCGCCGCTCGGACCTTCCTCGAATGTCACATCGAGAGTCTTTACATTCGGTTGAAACACCCAGAAGGACAACCGGGTTGGGTTGGTCACCGCTTCCGCGTCTGAAGGGTACAGAGACGAAAGAGCGTTGTTGTCCGTGCACTTGTAGTAGTATTGGACCTTCTTGCCGAACGCCTGGGCAGGTATCGAGCCGGTATACTTGTTGTTTCCCGCCGCGGTCAGCGTGACGTTGGAGAACGCACTCACGGTGTCGGTCCGGTACTTCAGCGTGGCGCTCGTGATGCTCCCACCGGCGTTCAACGGAAACACTGTGACGCTCACAGGATAGGAGCTTGCCGTCGACGGCTGGTTCGGAAGAATCGCTTCGTCCTGGATCACCGGAGGTCCTGCAAAGTTGCGGACCACCTTGCTGACGCGGACTTCATCGAGAAATCCGTCGAGCCACGAATCTACGCTGGGATTTGTGATGCCTGCCGCTCCTGCCCATCCCATGTGCAACGCTTGCTTGTTCGTATGCGGTGGATCGTTCTTGTCGAAGCCTCTCGAGAGAAATCCTTTCAGGTTCTTGTTCTTATCGTGCACCATGCACGCGATGAACGCACGCGCAGTATCTCGAATGAACGTCAGGTGGACCCATTCTCCCGGCACGAACAGGTTGTTGGGAGAAGTCACGCTCACGTATGCGTCCGCCATCGAGTGATAGCCGGCATGGAACAAACGGTTGTCGCCCCACATTTCCAGCCAGTAGTTGACGCCCACATAAAATGTCTCATCACCGGGCTTCATCACGACGCGGGGGACCCAACGGTAGTCGTTTGATCCGCTGCCGAAGGTGAAGATGTTTGCCCACGCTTCGATGGTCCAGCTGCCTGTGAGATCGAGAGCTGCAGTATCGGCAATTGTCAGGTAGGTGGAGTCGGTGATGGCGCCGTTGTCCAGTCGAACGCACTTCCCCAGTGCGGGGAGGTCGGTGTTGTTGAGAAAATAGATTTTCGAGGGAGTGGTGGTATGCCTGATGGCTTGTGTTGCAGTCTTGCCGACTGCTGCGGCCTCGTTAACCATGGTCGAATCAAAATGCAGCAACACAACCGTGTTACTGTCAACCGTATACGGTCCGCCGAGCGGCTCAAGCGCCTGCGCACGAGCCCCGACGGCACAGACCATCGCCAGCACGACGACGGTGAAAGAGTATAACAGGGATTTCATTGGTGACCTCCTTGTTTGATGGCGTTGCCAAAATCAATTCCTGCCGTGCTGCAGCTTGAGAACTGTGGAATGGGTGTCGGTTTCCTCCTCGAATTAGGACCGATTCCGTGATTTATGGAGAGAACGGGGCTAAGGCTGGTAACGGGGGAATCTCTCCCCCTGAGAGTATTACGACTTTGGGGACGTCTGAGATGTTAGCGCTAACATCGATTACAACGGTACCGGGATGCGGATGGACCGCTCTACTTGCACATGAGTACCTGGGTGTTTGAGAAGACTAATACTTGCCAATCATAAAGTCAATACCAAAGTTGCGTAACCATCCTAAGTCCTTGCATTGCAGCGTGTAATTGCGCCGACGGGGATGGCCATCCGGCTGGTCGGAGACGACCGGAGATGCCTGAGCCATTCCATTTGAGGGACGAACCTACCCTTTGCTCCAGGGGCTCAAACATGGAAACCCGATCCCCGGGGACTCGGCACGGATGCAGGCGACCTGCCCTTCTTGCCCATGCAACCCGTGCTCGTTACTTTGAGCCGGGTACCCGTGAAACAACTCCGAAGGCAGACACGAGATGCATGTTCGAAAAGTGACGACTCTCCTCACGATGTCCGGCCTTCTGTTCATCACCTCGAGCGTGGTGGCTCAGAGAACTCCCCGTACGAGTAACTTCATCAAGCAGCGGGAATTTACCTTTGAGGAAGCTCCCTTCCGAACTGCTCACGCATGGACCATTGTGGAAACGGCGGCCGGGGCGCTGATCGACGATCACGGGGGGCGTCTGGCGCAGCTCTTTGGGGCG
>DAIUKN010000334.1:0-4194 GCA_036848195.1 Bacteroidota bacterium | reverse complement strand
CAAGGCGTTACTGGTCTCGGTCTCGGGCCGCCTCAGGGATACAGCAGTGAAGCTTTATGCCAAGGAACGGGTTGGTGCGCAGGATTTGCATCGGGATGCGAGCGTGCGGAAGGCGCAGGAGGGGATCGACGCATTCAAGGTTCTGATGATTCAGCTGGACAAGGAGGCGATTAAGAGCGGAAGCACCTCCGAAGAGGGATACCAGCGGCTTTTTGGGGAATCGACCCGCCTTATGGGACTCTGTCACGACGTACTCGGGTCAACCTCGCCGTTGAGCGATGTGGTGAAACAGCAGATCGGCTCACGTCTGCAACGTGAGATGCTCCCCTACGTGCTCACGACGGAGACGGCAGATCGATTCTATTCAAAACCCCGTGGATACGCCGGCGATTATCTGGCAATCCATAGGATCTATCAGAACGAAGCGGGAGGGACGGGAAGAATCGGCCCTCTTGTCGACCGGATGTTCCTGGAGACGCCTCCCTCGAAAGCCGTCCGCAACAGACGAGCGATTCTCGCCGGCGAGATCGTCGACACAGTGAAGATGACCCCGGAAAGGCCGGTCAAGGTTCTCTGCATGGCCAGCGGGCCCGCATCGGAGGTCTTCGACGCCTTCGCGGTCCTTGAGGACAAGGGAATGCTCAAGGTGACACTGATGGACATTGACCTCCAGGCCCTGGCCTTCGTGGACGAGGTCCGCACGAGGAAGAAGCTCCACAACCAGGTCACTCTCGTGAATGAAAACCTGATCGCACTCTATCTTGGTCGCGGGAAAACAAAGGTCGAACCGCAAGATCTGATCTACAGCATCGGCCTGATCGATTACCTTAATGACAAGCTCGTCAACAAGCTTCTCCAGTATGTGTACGAGAACCTCGCACCTGGAGGAAGAGTAATTCTTGGGAATTTCCATCCAAAAAACCCCGCAAAAGAGTTCATGGACTACGTGCTGGAGTGGAACCTGATCCACAGAACGGAAGAAGACATGGACCGGCTCTTCCTGAACTCTGCGTTTAAGCGCAAGAGCTCCAGGGTTCAGTTCGAAAAAGAAGGTGTCAACCTCTTCGCTGAGTGCATAAAGGAGTAAGAGCTGCGACCGGCGTTATCGGCGTCGGCCCGCCCACTCTCGAATTGCGTGGATGGGCCAGGGGGACCTCTTTGGCAATCTGCCGTTTCGAGGACCTGAACGGATTGTTTTCGCCGTGACCGGGCCCCGCGGACGGACGGCCTTTGGGAAAGGATCTGACCCTACGCAGCTCTCACCCATGTCTTGTCACAACCGCCGGACTTCCTCCCCTCCTGTCTGACCATATGTCCAATCTTCGCCCATCTGGAGATCGCGGCATCTTCTACCGTATGGGAAGTCCTTATGTCCCGGGCATTTCTGCATGACCAGCCATGGCATATTACTTGAAGCAGATGTGCCAAACGAGTGTCCCAGTCTTGGAGGCGAAATGCAAAGAAATTGGTCTGCCCGCTCGGGCATGCGTGTACTGATCGTGCTTACCCTTGTAGGTTCTGCGGCGCTATCACAGGGAGGAGCCAACAACGGGGACCCGTCCACATGGCCCCGGATCAAATCTCCCTCGGACGACTTCTCCATCCGCTTTCCCGGGAACCCGCAGTACAACGCAGGCCCGATGGACAACGGGGGGACGATCGTGCGCTTCTCCTACAACAATGAACGGACTGACGGATTGCTCTATCAGATCGAAGCAATCGGTTTCTCAACGGCACCTGATACCTGGCCGGCCGCGCAGCGGGCTGCGATCGATGCTCAGTGGGAAAACATGCCGGCACGGTCAGGCGGCGTGATTATGGACCGGAGAGTCTCGGAGATGAGCGGGTACCCTGCCCGCGAACGGACGTGGAAAGCGCAGAACCTCTTCGCGCGGTCGAAGTATTTGTTCAAGGGGAAAAATCTCTATAACCTTAGCGTGATTGCGGTCGACAGGAATGCCCTCACGTCGCAGCAGGCAGAATATTTCTTCGCATGCTTCAAGTTGAAAGACTGATCCGGATCGATACAGAACAACGCGTCTCAAAGGATGTCAACCCGCCAAACACCGTCCGACAAGCCGGCTTTCGACAGAGACCTTGAGGCGAAGCTGCTCGGTAGGTTCCAGGAAGCCCGGCTCGCATACGAAAAGGCGGCTATGGATCTGGCGTTCTTCTACAGCCGCTCGGGTGAACAGAAGAGGGCGATCGAGATTCTCGCCAAAACGGAATCCGTGACGCAGGATCCGGAACGGAAGGCGTATCTTTTCCTCTCCGCCGGTCAGCTCTCGGAGCAGCTGAGGGATTTCCATGCCGCGTTGAGCTTCTATTACCAGACCCTTTCGCTGGAGCCAACCGACAAGCGGACCTGGTATCTGGTCCACAACAACATTGGTTTCTGCCTGAATCAGCTCGGGCGGCACAAGGAGGCCGAGCGATACTGTCGTGATGCAATCAGCATCGACGGGAAGAGGCAGCACGCACACAAGAATCTCGGGATCGCGCTGGAGGGGCAGGGAATGGTGACCGCTGCGGCGGAGGCCTACATCACAGCCGTGCTGGCGAACCCGACGGACAATCGTGCTCTCGCATACCTTGAAAGGCTTGTACAAAGCGCCGACGAGCTCGCGGGGGAGATGCCCGATATCCAGGAGCGGCTTCGGAAATGCCGCGCAATGGTAGCCGGGGGATCGTCGGCGGTGAAGGATGAGTCCGACCCACCCTCCAAACGCCTGCCAACAAGCCCCAGGGAAGTTGTGATTGCCATCCTCGACGACGACAAGGAGATGGTCGGGGCCTATACCGCGATCTGCGTCGACAAGGGGTATAGATTCGTCTGGTTCGAGAGAAAGGAAGTCTTCCTCGAACATGCCGATGAAGTGCGGGCTGACCTTGTCATTTCGGACATCAGGGCCCCCGGCATGGATGGGTTTGAATTCCTCAGACGGTTCAAGACCGATCCGAGATTCTCGGAAGTGCCTGTGATTGTCGTGAGCGGGTTCCTGGACAGAAAGAGGATCACGCTTGCGAGGCAGCTCGGCGCGTCAAAGTGCATCGCCAAGCCCTTCCAGTCAGAGGAACTCTTGAAAGCGATAACAGGAGCGTTGCAGAAATAACGATCGTATTGTTTTTCTCCTGATTTTTCACAACCTTCTCCGGTCACGCCAGCGCTCTTTCTCAGCCCACGGTACCGACGCGTCGGTCTGTGGGTTTCGCGTTTTTCCCCGGGAATTCCTATGCCATGCCGACCTCATCCGAAATGACGCTACCTCTCCTCTTCGAGGAGAGTGTCCGGAAATATCCCGACAATGTATACCTCTGGGAAAAGGTGGGGGGGGAGTACCGTGGGACAACCTACAAACAGGTGCAAGACCTCGTTCACCGCTGTGCGTCAGGGTTTCTCACTCTGGGGCTGAAGAAGGGGGATCGCGTCGGGCTGATTTCTGAAGGACGCACCGAGTGGGTGATCTCAGAGCTGGGGGTCCTTTACGCGGGTGGCGTGAACGTCCCCCTGTCGGTCAAGATCGACGAACTCTCGGAACTGAAGTTCCGTCTATTTCATGCGGGATGCAGAATGGTGATCGTCTCGGAGACGCAGTGGGGAAAAGTTTCCGCGCTCAGGGATGAGTTGCCGGATCTCGAAAAGGTCATCCTTCTCGACGGGGGGGAAGGTCTCACGGAGAGAGAAATTTCCTTCACACGCCTGCTGGAGGCGGGGGAGGCTTTTCTTGCCGGCAGGAAGCAGGAATTCGAACAAGCCTGGCAGGGACTTCATGGTCACGACCTGGCGAATATCTGTTACACCTCCGGGACGGTTGCCGACCCGAAAGGGATCGTCCTGACCCATCGGAACTACACGGCGAACGTGGAGCAGAGTGTTGGGCTCTATCCGCTCCCCGAATGGTTCTGCACACTCCTTGTGCTCCCCTGGGACCATGCGTTTGCGCATACCGCGGGGATCTATGCGCTTGCATCGACCGGTTCGAGCGCTGCAGCGGTGCAGCGGGGGAAGACACCGATGGAAACGCTGAGAAACATACCCGCCAACATTAAGGAAATCCGCCCAACGTTTTTGATGAGCGTTCCTGCGCTCGCAAAGAACTTGCGGAAGGGTATCGTGAGTGGCGTCCGGGATAAGGGAGCGGTGGCGCGGATGCTCTTCGAGGTTGCATTGAGGATCTCATATTCGTACAACGC
>DAIUKN010000333.1:0-4200 GCA_036848195.1 Bacteroidota bacterium | reverse complement strand
AGTCGAGGACACGCCGGCGAAGGGGGAGCAGCCGCTCGTCCCCCGCCGGGAACCCGATCTCCGCCAGCGAGTAGAGTGTCCAGTGCGGCCCCTGCCACTTGCGATAGGGGTTGAAGCGCTCGCCGTGCAGCGCCATAAGGAGGCGCCTCGCCATCTCGGACGAGCCGATCGCCCGGCGCAACGTGCGCAAGGAAGGTGAGCGCTCCGACTCGGCTGCGAGCAGCCGCCGCGCCCGATAGGCGACGACCGGGTTCTTGTGTGCACAGAGTGAATCGGCCATGGTCATGCAACCGCCTCCGGGCCCCTCGTGGGTCCCAATGCGCCCGGGCCGCAGAGTGGAGCGAGCACCCCATCCTTCGTGGCCCAGGCCCCGGTCACGACAACCATCGCGGCGCTGAGCCCCGGGACGGTCTGCTTAAGCGGGTAGAGGTTGTCGATCACGGGTTTGACCGAGTTCGTTTTCAGCAGCGCCTTGAACGGGTGTCAAGCGAAGTGCGCGAACTGTGGTGCTTCATTCTGTCAGAATATAGCGCAAATTATCTACACAAAGGAGCCCTCGACAATGCCTGTCACCAAGTCTATCTCCAGTCTGCGCAACGTGATCGTACTTTGCTTTCCATATTATGCATGGGTCTTCCCATCGTACGATTCTCGTGCTACGCAGAACACAGAATAGCCTATTGCTTGGAACCCCTTCGTGTTAATTCCGCATACTGTGGTTGTACTATGTCGGACCTCGTGAGACATTTTCAAGTTACTGTAAGAGAGCTTTTAGCGCTCCGTATGGGGTCTTGCCTTGAAAGGCCCCGTGGGGACGATTGTTGTTGTAGTTCCGCTCCCATTCCTTGAGTTTCTTATTCAGATCCACATCATCCTTGTAGGTCAGGAGATTATAGAACTCCTCCTGGTCCAATCAGTAGGACCTTTCCACGTTGCTATTGAGCTCGGGTGACCGGGGCGTGATGTAGACATGCCTGATTCCCGTGTCCTCGACATCCCAATCCTATAGTTCCGGAATTCATGACCCCGGTCCGTGCGGATCGTGGGGATGCGAAAGGGGAGCTTGTCGATGGCCATGTACTGAAAACGCCGGACTCGGTGCCTGTCGGAGGCCTTAAGGCTGGCAATCTTCACGTCTGCCTGAACCTCGGCAGGTCCAAAAATCCATCCTACCAGACATCGGTAAATTCGACAATTCTCCTTTCCCCTCGAGGCAATTCTTACACATAGCCTACGCTGTCATTGGTGAATCATCGCATTTTCTCCGTCGGGGGTCGATTTGGCCGTCCACCACAAACTCTCATGTAAATCTGCGCTTGGCATACTACTTGGGACAAACTCCTGTTACCCGATCTATATGTTTCCAGGCAATCGAGGAGAATCCTCACGGTCTTGAAAGAGACCGTAGGATAGTGCCTGAGTGGATCATGGGTCGTCAAGTAGTGGAGCTGAGATCAACAATTATTGATCTGCGCCTATTGTGCTAGGAAAGCTATCATGGGTATGTGTATCAAGTCGAGTTCGGAGGCACAGCCAAATTCGGTCGATTCCGAAGTCGCAGCACAGGACAAAGCAAAAGACGAAATGAATGAAAGCGGCTGGAAATATCGCGCAAAGCGATTCGTTGTTTGCTATCGGAGAATTGATCCCATGCAAGTATTTGTAATTGTACTATTGGCATTGTGGGTTGGGATATCGAATGCTCAACAGCTTAGACCTCAAGATATCTATAAGAGCGCAGTCACATCTGTTGCAACGCTTCAGGTGAAAACAAAAGATGGTAGGCAGTACACTGGAAGTGCGTTTATGGCAATCAAGGAAGGTTTGGCAGTGACTGCGTGGCATGTTGTGAAGGATGCCTCGATGGTGGTGGCGAAGTTCTCTAACGGAGAAGAGTTTGAAGTATCAGGTCTGGTTGACAAGGATGAGAAGCGAGATGTAGCCATCATTCGTGTTAAGGCCTTTGGGCGTCCCGCTCTCCCGCTCAACACGGATGATCCGGAAATTGGGAGCAAAGTCTACGCGATAGGAGCGCCCAAGGGACTTGGATTTACACTCAGCGATGGGTTAGCCAGCCAAATACAGACCGTTGATGGGGTCAAACAGATCCAGTTTTCCTGCCCTGCATCTTCAGGCAATAGTGGGGGTCCTCTTGTGAACAGTAGAGGCGAGGTTATTGGGATTGTCTCTTGGCAGATACGTGAAGGACAGAATTTGAATTTCGCTGTTCCGGTTATGTTCGCAAAAGGGCTGGATTTGTCTTTGCCAACCCAGCCTTGGGAGGCGGTCAAGTCCGTTGCTTTGGTCTCAATGGGTCAGACCCCAGATGATGAGTTCGACAAGAAGCTGGCAGAATGCATGCTGATGGTGACCGACCTCGAGACGGCTTGCAGTATGACCTATGAGCAAATTGCGGAAGACGGAGGGTTTCGCGAAGGGGTTCCGCCCGACCTTTATGCGCTGAAGGAAACACTGGTTGAAAGGTCCAAAGAACTCGCGGGCCTTACCAGCGGCGACAGTCAGAGAGAGAAATTTAAAGAAGTTCTGCAACGGCAAATGGCAAAGAAGATTGAGGCCGCGGACCTGGTTGCTGATGCAATCCATGCCGCCCAAGTAAGGCGTGGCTGGGACGCGCACGTGTCCGGTCTCTATTCCCGCAGCCTGGCCGGCAACAGAATGGGCGACGACGGTCCGACATTCAAAGAGGCGTGGGAGAAGGTCTCTTCATCACAAACCTTTATTGCCGCTTTTCCGGAGGAGGAAAAGTATCGCTGGGGGCTGCTTCCAGATTCCGCAGGTTTCACACTTGGGGTCGATACATTTGTGGGGAACAGTTTGAAGCTTGTGGTCGTGCCGAAGGGGAGTGTCGCGTATGAAATGGGATTCCGAGCGGGTGATATGATAGTCGCGGTTAATGGAAAGAGGGTGGTGACTCTGCAAGAAATGAAAGTGATGATGGCGAGGTCGGGCGGAAACGGGATACGCGTCCATGTCAAACGATACGACGCTTCGGAAAGTAAGTGGGCAGACGAATACCTCGATGTCGATGTTCCCGAGGGGCTTGCCACCAATCAATGAGTGATTCTGCATTGACGCCGGGAACTCGTGCCACGAAAGACTTCGTCTATGGTGTGAGTCCCCGGAGAGGAGTTCCCACCTAAACACCGGCTTCCCGACCGACGATGAATTGCTGGGTCCACAGGGAAACTTCGACTTTGGCGAGGAGTTCCTGGTAATGACAATGGAGTACCTGGCGATGAACGGAAGCATATAGTCAAAGTCCGTGACATCACGAAAGTCGGGGGCCCGGGCAGTGATATCCGGGCCGTGTTCTAATGCCCTGGCCTCGGCTGGGGGCTCCTCTCTCATCATCATGAAGTATGCAAAAAGGGGAGGGATTCCGGGCCTTTCCTATGCTATTCAGTCTGGCTCCCTGCCGCCTCAGCACACGCTACACCCTCAACGAAGGACGTTTTCTACCCAAATACGGATTAACTACTCTTTCATCCTTTCAGCCGATTCCCTTCCATTCCGGTCATTGGTATACTTCGTTTGCATCTGAAGATCTAGAATTGGGGCTGTCGTGCTCGGTTGGGCAATCTCCAAGAAGAAGTGAGCAGTCAGTGTTCGCATAGAAACATAACAAGAACGACAACAAACGAGGTGTTCGTTTCCGAGCATCATACTCCCATCCTTGCTGATCTGATTAGTGATGATAAATCGGGCGGCGGGCTGACATTCGACAATTGAGGGAGAATAGTTGGCGTCAAATTGCATTGACTGATTCGTTGCACGAAGAAAGGAGGCAGCGGACACATAGGGTCGTTCGCATTGGACCGGGAGAGGCCGGCCCGTAACTCAGATTCAACTCAAACAACTCACAAACCAGATCGGAATGGATCGAAAATGAAAACAAAACATGCGTTGCTCTTGACAGTCCTGACAATCGCTTTGACACTACCGATGTTCGGACAACCCACCCTCGGCGATACGACGAAGGCCGTTATTAAGTCCGATATGGTGAAACATGACATATCGAGCATGATGGGCAAGCCGACCTTCGATACGAAATCAGAGGGTCTCCACATGGTGGTGTGGCTCATGACTCAGGAGGAACACAAGAAGATGATGATGCGTGATGAAAAGGAAAGTGCAATGGGAAAGATGGAGAGGACCGGGATGAAAGACACAAGCATGAAG
>DAIUKN010000332.1:0-4217 GCA_036848195.1 Bacteroidota bacterium | reverse complement strand
GGGTCGGCTAAGGGAACTTGCGAGTGCCCGCACCATAAGGCTGGCCACGGAAGACGAGATCGCCAGGCTGTATCCGGGATGCGAGGCGGGGGCGATGCCTCCGTTCGGTCCACTCTACGGACAGCGGGTCTTCCGGACGACCGACAACGATCCGTACCTGCCAACGGGCGACGGAGCGTACGTTTCCATGAACCCGAGCAACCGCTGGTCCGTCGGCGGCAAACTGGCCTACGGGTTCGGGGACATGAAGATTACGGCGTCAGGGAACTTCGAGAAGGGGAAGAACAAGTACTATGACCAGTCATTCAAGTGGGTTCCCGATGGGGTCACGAACCACTATCACAAGAGCCAGTTGTACAACCTTCAATTCACGCATTCGATTTCTCCGAGCACCTTCTATACGTTGAAGTACTCGTATAGTTTCTATGACTACCGGGGACACGTGTACGAGGATCCGTTTGACGCGCGTTATGTCGATCCGGACCGTGGCGATCCGCAATCGAACTATACTTTCCGTTCAGGGGGCAACTATGCCAGCCGATATGAGCGGAACACGAGAACGAACCTCGGTCAGCTGGCCTTTACCTCGCAATTATCCAAGGAGCACAAGATCGGCGTAGGGCTGGAAGCCGATATGTACCGTCTCTACACCCACGGATATAATCTGATCAACCTGACAGCGGGCGTCTATGATTCCACGACAGGGCTCCCGGTGTTCACGCTCGGGTATCCCAACCTTGGCGCCATTGGCAACCAGGGATACTTGATGAAGCCCGTGCAGTTGTCGGCGTATATCCAGGACAAGATGGAATACAACATCATGATCATCAATGCGGGAGTACGGTTTGACGCTTTCGACCCGGCCGCGAAATATCCCGCCGACCTGAAGAACCCGACGGGCAATACGCTGTTTCCCAATGCCGGCGTCTGGACGAAGGCCAAACAGAAGTATCAGGTGAGTCCGCGCCTCGGCATTTCATTCCCCATTACCGATCAAGGCATCATTCATTTCTCGTACGGCCATTTTTTCCAGATCCCGGGATTCGACAATCTGTACACAAATTCGGACTACCTGGTTTCATCTGCCGGCTCGCTTTCCACCATCACGGGGAATCCGGATCTGGATGCGCAACGGACCGTCAGCTACGAGATCGGACTGCAGCAGGTGCTCTTCGACGTCTTCTCGCTGGAGGTAACGGCGTATTACCGCGATATCCGGAATCTCCTCGGCATGGAAATCATCGAGACGTATGACGGCCGTTCTTACGCCAGGTACATCAACCGGGACTATGCCAATTCCCGTGGCTTCATCATCTCTCTTGAAAAGCGATTCCTTGACTTCTTCAGTATGAAGGCGGACTACACATTTCAGATCGCCGAGGGTAATTCATCCGATCCGCGGACGGTGTACTATAATAACCAGAGCAATCCGCCGGTCGAGACGCCGAAGACCGTTGTTCCCCTTGACTGGGATCAGCGTAATACGCTCAATCTCTTGCTCATGGTCGGAAAACCTGGCGATTGGACAGCCAGCGCCATCTTCCAGTACGGTTCAGGTTTGCCCTATACTGAAGATGTGCGCACGTCGCAGGGGATCAGGTTCCAGAATGGCGGTACGAGGCCACCCATATTCAATCTCGACCTCCGTGTGGACAAGTCCTTCCCGGTCATGGACTTGAACGTGAATGTGTTCCTCTGGGTCTACAACTTGTTGGACGTCAAGAACGAGGTGAACGTGAACTCCACTACGGGGCGCGCGAACCTCGACATCTTCACCAGTCTTGGCGGCCGGATCATCGGCCTGAACACGGTGGACCAATACCTGAACGATCCAACGTCCTTCTCGGCGCCCCGGGAAGTGCGGCTCGGTCTCTCTCTGGAGTTTTGAACCATGGAAAAGACGATCATGAGACGTTTCATCCTTCTGTTGGCATGTCTTCTTGTAGGAGGGTTGCCGGCCTCCGGTCAGGTCGATCCCAAGGTGCAGATGTACCGGGATGATCCGAAAGGGGACTACCAGTACCAACGTAAAGGGGTCATGGACGGGAATCGCATCCGCACCATTTACTTCAATACCACCGAGGTGGCTCACTGGCCGGACGGTATGGGAGGGGAATGGCCCAAAGGTACCGGCCATAACTACATTGACGGCCTGACGGTTCTGGTCGGGTCGAAGATCTATCTCCCGAACGGCAGGGTGATTACGCCGATCGAGGCCCATTACCGCGAGGAATTTGATTTCGATCCGGTCCTCGGCTCGCAATTTCCGTGGGACCTCGAGCCGGTCCCTGGATACATTAATCCTTCTCAGACGAGGCCGGCCGTCAACATCGACCCCTCCACGTGGCCCAAGAATTGGCCGGTGGCTCTGAGAGCCGATGGACGGACTACCGCGGCGTGGGACGGCTACTGGTACGGATACTTTGGACGCGGCGTCCAGAACGCCGATTTCGAGACATTCTTCGTCGTAGACGATTCGAAGGACAAAGAATACACGCGTCCACCCTACAACTACTTCCCGATTGCCGCCGATTCGGGACGGGGTGGAATGGGTGTCCGAGTCGAAGTCCGCGGCTTCCAGTGGTCACATGTGCTTGCAGAGGATGCGATCTTCTGGCACTACGACATCGTCAATATCTCCGACCACAACTATGATTCATGTGCCTTCGGGTTCTACTCCGATCCCGGTGTCGGCAGCTTTCAAAACACAGGACCGCCGAACAGCGCCTACTTCAATACTGTTCTCGACATGTGCTACATGTGGGCAGAAGGCGGTGTCGGGTATCCTGACAACTGGAAAACGGGTTACTGTGGCTATGCCTACCTCGAAAGCCCGGGAAATGCGGCGGACCATGTCGATAACGACGAAGATGCAACGAAAAGAGACGGCACCACCTGGAAAAACGGCAGCACCTTCAATCCTTTGATGGTGGATGAACGGCGCGACGACAACATCGACAACAACGAAAACTGGACGCCGTTCGCCGATATGGATGGTAACGGAAAATGGGATGTGGGTGAACCGCTCAACGACGACCTCGGGGCCGATGGTGTTGGTCCGTTCGACCCGCAGTACCTGGGTCCTGATGAAGGGGAGGGGGATGGCAAGCCGACACATGGCGAACCCAATTTCGACGAAACGGATAAGGACGAATCGGACCAGATCGGTCTCACAGGCGTTGCGCTCAACATCCTGGGCGACAAGGGTCCCACCGGCGTCTGGCCGAAGAATGACGACGTCATGTGGCGACGGATGAACTTCGGCTTTGTTGACACAATCGTCCAGAACACGAACATCGGCATCGTCTTCGCATCGGGGACATTCCCACTCCGGAAAGGTCAGCGCGAGAGATTCTCGATGTCCCTGACTCATGGAATAGACCTGAATGCATTGGTGTTCAACAAGGTCACCATCCAGAATATTTACAATGCGAACTACAACTTCTCGAAACCGCCGTATACTCCCAAATTGACGGCTGTTGCCGGGGACCACAAAGTCTACCTTTATTGGGACGCGCGTGCGGAGCAGACGCGCAATCCGTACCTGGGCAACAAGAAGGACTTCGAGGGTTACCTCGTCTACCGAAGCCAGGAAGCTGAGTTCAACGACATCAAAGTCATCACCGATTCGCGCGGGAGTCCGAGATACTGGCTGCCTATTGCGCAGTTCGACCTGGTGGACAGCGTTGCGGGCCCTGATCCGGTCGGAATCAACGGCGCGCGTTTCTGGCGTGGAAGCAACACCGGCCTGCAGCATTCGTACGTGGACACAACAGTGCGGAATGGCGTCCGGTATTACTACGCGGTGGTCTCGTACAACATGGGCGATCCGAAGAAGGGTATAGCGGGCCTGCAGCCGACGGAATGTCCGAAAATTATCACGGAAGACGCCGTCGGGACGTTGAAGTTCATCGACATCAATTGCGCGATCATTACGCCGAATGCCGCCACGGCCGGGTATCTCCCACCGCAGGTTGAAGGAAACGTCTCCCGGCCCGCGCAGGGCCTTGGGACGGGCTCCACAAGCCTTCAGGTGCTGGACCCGTCCGCAATAAGAGATGGGGCGACGTACAGGATACTGTTTGACGCAAGCGGTGCGGTTCCCAAGTACAGGACCACGGCCTATAGCGTCTTCCGGTATCCGGCGGCCAGTCCCGCGGACACACTCCTGTCGCACATCAGCGCCGAGACATTCGGTCCGAGCGCTCCGAGCATGC
>DAIUKN010000331.1:0-4251 GCA_036848195.1 Bacteroidota bacterium | reverse complement strand
CTGCCCCGGACGATTCATCCCCTCTCTCCAGCTCTTCTGCTGCTCCGGCGTGAGCAGGGCGTTCACCGCAAGCATATGATCCAGGCGATCGATCTTCATCTGGTGCTGGAGATCGGTGATCTCCCGGAGTTTCTTCTCCAGCGCCGTACGATCCGGCTTGTCCGCTAGCATCAACTCCCTCATGTCGATGCGGGCGAGCCGGACCTTCGAAGATGTCTGGATGTTCTTCTTCTGCAGATCAGTGTGAAGCTTTCGCATCTGCATCTGCTGCTGTTCCGTCAGATTCAGCTTTTGCATCATCTCGTGACGCATGCCCGGCTGGGGCCCCCGTTGTCCGCCACCTTGAGCCATTTGGCCAAAGGCAAGGGCGGACACGAGTACAACCATCGCGACTGCTGCACCTGTTTTTCCCGCCATGGTTAATCTCTCCCTCTCTGTGGTTAGATGTTAAGTACAGCTGTTGGACACGGACCGAATAGCATGGTTTAATCGTCCGGTTGACTTTACGCCGGAATCTTTCTATGTTCTCTCTGTTGCATGCGCACTGGAGCCGCCGACTTGCCCGCACCTTTCCAATCTCGTTTATCACCGATCCACCAATCATTCTCTGTTATTATTCTCCTCTTTATTCTCGCGAATCTTCCGGGCTGCGGGGTCTGGGATTCGATGACCTCCTATTTCAACACCTATTACAATGCCCAACGTCTATACGGTGAGGCGGAAGACGAGGTTTGGAGCCTCCCTGACCTGCAAAAAATGGGACGGAACTACTATCTGGCCCAATTCAACATATCACAGACGACAAGAGGGAAGTTCACACAGGTGGTGGAGAAATGCTCCAAACTTCTCCAATATCACCCAAATTCGAGCTTTGTGGACGATGCCCTCATTATGATTGGCATGTCCTACTTTTATGAAGGGGAGAACCTCCAGGCAGAACGGAAATTCCGCGAATTGATCGACGGGTATCCCTGGCCCTCCGTGCGCGGTTGATGCTGGCGTTTACGAATTACAAGGCCAACAACCGGGAAGCGGCGACAGCCTCGGCAAACGAGGTGGTCGAACTCGGGACGAAGGAGGGGGAAAAGGGGTTGATTGGCCATGCTTCACTCCTCCTCGGACAGCTGGCCATCGAGAGTAAAGACACCTCACGAGCCATTGAGGAATTCAGAAGGGCGGGGGAGTTCTGTGAGAGTGCCGAACTTCGTGCGGCGGCATACCAGCGTGCCGCAGAGATCCATGCGGGGTCCGGCGACTACGCAAGCGCGGAGGCGGCGTACCTTCAGGTTGTCGATGTCAGCAGAACCTTTCAGGATGAGTACCGTGGGAGAGTGGGTGCGGCGAGAATGCGGGCCCGGCAGGGTGACTATGAGGCAGCCCTCGGCCAGCTCCGGAAACTCCGCTCAAACTTCAACAATCGTGACTACTTTGGCGAAATCGAGTATGAGGTGGGGAACGTCTACCGCGATTCAGGCAATATTCCCGCCGCCTTGCAGCAATATGCATTTGTGGATACCGCCTATGCCCGAAGTGAAAACGCAGCGAATGCGGACTATCAGATCGGGCTGATCTACGAAACGAAACTTGCCCTTTTTGACTCTGCGCGCATGGCTTACAATCGCGGCCGGCAGGCAGCTGCATCTGTCTCTCTGGCGCCGACGCTGGTCTTCCATTCCGACTATATGAACCGGTATAAGGCAATCCGGTCGGACATTGCGCGTTTCGACAGCATTCGGGCTGCAATAATGGCGCGCCGGGATTCTTCCAGCGCCTTGTCCGATTCGGCTGGCAGAGTTGCACCGGTGGCTTCCCGGGATTCCTCCGGTGCCCGGCCCGATTCGGCGACGAGATTCGCTCTCACATCCAGAGATACGGTCCGTCAGCAGATCCCCAAGACCCCCGAATGGTCTCTCGACTCTGTCAATGCTCGTCTGGCTCAGAACAAGAGCGAACTCGCGACGCTGTTCTACACTACCATGGGCCTTACTGATTCTGCCACATTCTGGTACCGGCGCTTGATCAGCGAACATCCAAATAGCCCCGCAATTCCCAGGGCCCTCTTCGTTCTGGCGCAAATTTTCTCTCAGGACTCGACTGCTCCGCGCGCCACTGCCGACTCTCTCCTCAGAGAAATCATTGATCGCTTCCCGCAGTCACCATTCGCCGCTGAGGCACAGCGTCTGCTGGGCCTCCCTGTGAGTACCCAGGCTAAGGATGATGCGGAGCAGATGTATCTTCGCGGCGAGGAGCTCTTCGTTGCCGGCAAGGCGGCGGAGGCCGCCGATGCGTTCAAGGAAGTTACCCGGAAGAATCCCTCTTCTCCTTTTGCCCCGCGGGCACACTTCGCGGTCGGCTGGATATACGAGAATCTGAGACCTCAATCCGATAGTGCCCTTGCCTATTACCAGACGCTCGTCAGCAAATACCCCACCTCGCCCTACGTTGCGCTTGTTCAGCCCAAGCTGATGGCTGTCCAGACGGAGCGTGCCAGCAAGACCGCAGAAGGGAAGGATTCTTTGAAGACTGCAGCTCCGCAACAAAAAGTCGCTCCTCCACTCGAGCCTCAGCAAGGTGATGATAATCTGCCGGGAGCTGGCAGAAGGGCGCGTCGCTCAAATCCTGGCGATGCTCCAAGGCTTCCACCGCGGGATTCCGACTCTCCGGACGAGGAAAGGCTCCCTGAATGATCGTCCAGGAAATCTGCCCCGTAATCGAAGTTCGCAAGGCCGGTGAAGGGACCCATGTCCTGGCTTTCAGTTCACCGGCGATAGCACACACGGTGAAGGCAGGTCAGTTCCTGAACGTGCGGGTTGATGGCACGACCGATCCGCTTCTACGCCGACCTTTTAGTGTCTACAGAACGGAGGGAGATCTCGTCGAACTGATTTTCAACGTGATTGGCAAAGGGACATCGTTGCTGGCGGGCAAGCGGAAGGGTGACACCGTCGACGTTCTCGGGCCCCTGGGGACTCCGTTCAACCTGACAGCGGGAGATTTCACGACCGCAATTCTCGTCGGCGGGGGACTCGGTGTTGCGCCTCTTCCCATCGCGACCGCAACACTTCGGCCCCTGCACGTGCAGGTCGCAACCTTTCTTGGCGCACGAAGCTCGGGTCAGGTCGTCGATGCGTATCTGGATACCCTTTCCGTCGCCACCGACGATGGTACGCGGGGGTTCCACGGCAATGTCGTCGAACTCCTCAAGACGGCTTTGGCGCGGAAGCCCTACCCGAATCCAAAGATCTTTGCCTGTGGTCCGACAGCGATGCTGAAGGCGCTCGGGGCTCTCGCGGTCCAGAGCGGCATCCCCTGCGAGGTTTCACTGGAAGGACCGATGGCGTGCGGAATCGGAATCTGTCAGGGTTGCCCGGTGGAATTGACGGGCGGCGAGAAGAAATTCGCACTGATGTGCAAAGACGGGCCTGTCTTCGACGTTCGAACGATACGCCTCTGAACATGACCAGGACATCTTTCACCCTCGCGGGACTCGAACTCAAAAACCGGGTGCTCGTTGCTTCGGGCACATACGGATACGGCGACGATTGCTTTGACCTGGCCGATGTCTCGAAGATCGGTGGCATCATCACCAAGTCATTGTCACTCAAGCCTCGCGACGGCAATCCGCCGCCTCGGATTGTCGAGACCTCCTCAGGTATGTTGAATTCGATCGGGCTTGCAAATATCGGGGTCCGGAGGTTCGTCCAGGAGAAACTGCCATTCCTGCGCAGCATCGATACGGCTGTTATCGTGAACATCGCGGCAAGCACGGTCGATGAGTACTGTCAGGTTCTGGAAATTCTGGAAGCGGAAGAGGGGGCGGATGGCTACGAAATCAATGTCTCCTGCCCGAACGTGAAAGAAGGCGGACTCAACTTCGGAACGAGTTGTCCGATGATTGCGGAGATCACCGGCAGACTCCGGCCTCTGACGAGGAAACCGCTCATCATCAAGCTTACGCCTAACGTCACCCACATTTCCGAATTCGCCCGTGCGGCTCAGGAGGCAGGGGCAGACGCCGTGTCAGTGATGAATACCCTCATTGGGATGGCGATCGATGTGCGGACACGAAAACCCAAACTGGCGACGACAACAGGCGGACTTTCCGGACCTGCCGTCAAGCCGGTGGCTCTCGCGAAAGTGTATGAAGCATCCCGCGCCGTGTCCATCCCTGTGATCGGGATCGGAGGTATCATGAACCCGAACGACGCCATCGAATTTCTCATTGCAGGGGCATCGGCGGTGCAGGTCGGC
>DAIUKN010000330.1:0-4251 GCA_036848195.1 Bacteroidota bacterium | reverse complement strand
CGACGTAAAAGGACGCGAAGGCATCCTGCGTGTGCACACCAAGAACATCCCGCTGGCCGAGGACGTCAAGCTGGAAACTCTGGCTAAGGGAACACCGGGGCTTGCGGGCGCCGAGCTTGCCAACCTGGTTAACGAAGCCGCGCTCCTTGCTGCACGGCAGAACGCCAAAGCCGTGACCATGCAGCATTTTGAGGAGGCCAAGGACAAGGTGATGATGGGCATGGAACGGAAGAGCCTCATTATTTCGGAACGGGAGAAGAAGGTCACCTCCTATCACGAGATCGGCCACGTCCTCGTCTCCAGGATGCTCCCGGAAGCTGATCCGGTTCATAAGGTCACGATTATCCCGCGCGGGCGCGCGCTGGGGCTGACAACGTACCTCCCTATCGATGAAAAGCACACCTATTCCAAGGCATACCTGGAAGCGATGATCACGTACGCTCTCGGCGGACGCGCTGCGGAGAAGATCGTCTTTGGAGAGCTGACGACTGGGGCCGGGAATGACATTGAGCGTGCCACCGAAATCTCCAGGAAGATGGTCTGCGAATGGGGAATGAGCGATAAACTCGGACCACTCGCGTATGGTCAGAAAGATGAGGAGATTTTCCTCGGCCGCCAGATCACCCGCCACAAGAACTACAGTGAAGAGACCGCCATCGCGATCGATGATGAGATCAAGAAAATCATCATGGGGGGCATGAAGAGGGCGGAGAAAATCCTGAACGAAAACATCGAGACGCTCCATCGCCTCGCGGAGGCGCTGCTGGAGCGCGAAATCCTGGATGCAACGGAGATCGATGCGATCATCCGGGGCGAAGAACTTCCACCCGCGGGAAAACGGCGAAACGGCCAACCGGAGTCTTCTCAGCCGGGACAATCGGCCGCACCCGCCGGCGATGGACGGCCAGCCAGGAAATGACCGAGATACAGCTCCAGAGCGTCGAGCACAGCTACACGACCGAGCTCCTCCGGAAGGGAATCCATCTCTGCTCGCTTTCCATTCCGGTGATCTATTACTTCATCCCGAAGTCGACGGCGCTCGCGATTCTCATCCCTCTCTTTCTTCTGTTCGCACTTTCCGACCTTGCCCGGTTGTTCCATGGGCCAACCGGGCGCATGTATGAGCAGTACTTCGGCTTCCTCCTCCGCAGCCACGAACGACTCGACCGGGGAAGAAAACTGACCGGCGCGACCTACGTCCTGCTCTCGGCAATTCTCTGTATCCTGATCTTCCCGAAAGTCATCGTCATCACAGCGTTCGCGATCCTGATCATCTCCGACACTTCCGCAGCACTGGTTGGACGGAAGTTCGGGCGGCGGCCGTTCCTGAGCAAATCGCTGGAAGGAACAACCGCCTTCTTTATCAGCGCACTCATGGTTGTCGCGCTGGCGCCCAAAATCTGCTTCGTCCCGACGGAGTATGCCATTGGGGCCGCCGCGGCCCTCGTTGGAGCCCTGGTCGAGGCAACAGACTTCGGCCTGGACGACAACCTGACGATCCCCATGTCGATCGGCGGCGTCATGTGGGCGCTCTACGCGCTGCTCCTCCCCTCGGTCAATATCTACCGCCTCGATCAACTCGCATAGCAGAGAACCATGGAACACCGCAACCAACGGGTCTATCTCTCCGGTGGGATGGAGTATGCCTCTGATGAGGGGAGGGACTGGCGCTGCAGGCTTCAGGAATGGCTCGAGCGGGAGATGGGATGCACGGTCTTCAATCCGAACCTCGAAAGCGAACGCTTCATGCAGACCCACCTCCCCGGGATCGACTTCCGCAAGCTCAAGCAGACTGACCTCGTCCGCTTCCAGCAGATCGTCGCACGGCTCATCGATCTCGACTGTGCGGAGATCGCCGAACGGTCCGATTACGTCCTCTGCTACTGGGATGAATCCGCCATGCGCGGGGCGGGGACGAAAGGAGAATTGACGATGGCGCGTTTCTTCAAGAGACCGGTGTACGTCGTCTCCAGCATTGCGCGCGGCGACATCCCGGGCTGGATCCTGGGGTGTTCGACTGAGGTGTTCGACTCATTTGAAAATCTGAAGCAGTTCCTTCTGGAATCGCACTGATGGCCGTATGAGTTCGCTGAAACGCAAACGTGACAGTCACATCGGTGACTGCCACGTTCTATCACCCTCTCTGTAGCCGCTGCGAAGACTACTTCTCGAAAAGCTCCTTCACCTGTAACACCTTCACGTTCTCCGGTTTGATCTTCACCGGGAAAACGCCGATCAGCCTGTCCACCTCAAGCGTACGTGACGGTTTGGGGGTCTTGTACGTTATGGGACTCGGTGCATCGGCGACCAGCGACTGCTTCAAGGAATTCGCATCGCTGGTGATCATTGCGATCTGCATCTTCCCATACTGCAGGTGCTTCTTGATCGCCGCGTTGACATCTGCCAGCGTGAGCTGATCCATCATCGTCCTGAAGATCTCCAGGTGGCTTCCGTTGATCCCGTAGAAGCGGTCGTCGAGTGCATAGCCGAGCCGCTCCATGGTGGTGGGGGCATAATGCAGGACGTACTTTTTCAGGAAGCTGCGCGTCTGGGAGAATTCGCTCTCCGACATCCCGTCGTCCACCAACCGTCTCACCTCACGGAGAGCAGCCCGCAGAGCAAAGTGCCGCGTCTCGTTCGGCACCGGACGGATCCAGATTTCGAAAATCTGCTGGTGGCGCGAGACGTTCTGAGGAGGCTTGGTCGTCATCCCCCCGCGGGGAAAATTCTCGATATAGGAGTAGTCTCCGTAGTTGAGGCCCCGCTCTTCCCGGATCACCTGGTACAGATGACTGCTCGAATTCCGATGCTCTCCCAGCCATGAGTTCGCAATGGCAAGCGCATACCAGTCCTTGGTGCCGCGAAGGAGATTGATCGGAAATCCCATGCTGATCGCGGTGGCGGGAGCGTCCTTCTCCACGATAGCCACATGGAATCCCTCAAGGGTCTTCGGCAGAGACCGGGGGACAGGCACGGGATTGCCGGCAGGCAGAGCCCCAAGCTCCTCCTGGATTCGGGTCAACACGTCCGCCTCGTACCCCCCACCGATTCCGATGACCACATTGTCCCGCGTATAATACCGCCGGTAGAACTCCTCGACATCGTTCAGGGTGATGCTCTTGACGCTCTGGACAAGCCCCACGGTACCATGGCTGTACGGCGTGCCGGCGAACAACTCGGCGTACAGAACGGCTTTCCCCAGTTCTTCGTCGCTGGAATGCCGGAGCGTATTCTCGAGATAGCTCACCGCCTGGCTCTTGATCCGGTCCAGGTCATCCTGCCGGAAGGCCGGACGGAGGATCGCATCCATGAACATCGGAAAAAACTCTTTGAGGTTGTCCTTATGCACACGGCCCGTGATCACGGTCATCTCAACAGAAGTCGCGGCGGAGTACCCCGCGGCGAGAGGAAAGAGTCTGTCCAGGATCTTTTCATAGCTGTTGTTCTTCGTCGCGGCGTCGGTCAGCATCGATGCCGCGATATCGGCGAGTCCTTCCTTTCCTTTCGGATCGTTCTGCGACCCCACTTTGAACCAGATCCGGAAGGAAATCGTCGGGTCGTTCTTCACGGGGAGTTGAACGACATGATCATCTGACACGGAGACTCCTCCATACGTGGGCGGAATGCAGAACAGAAGCGCGAGCAACGGTGCGGCGAGGATCGTGGTCTTCATTGCCGTGCTCCTTTCAGGATGACAACGGTCCGGCGCTCAGGAAGAAAGTACTTTCGAGCGGCATGGAGAATATCCTGTGCCGAGACGCGGTCGAACGCCGCGTACAACTCCTCGACGACGCCTATCCCCCCCGTCAAGGAGACAAAGCGGGCCATTCCGCCGGCGACTTTGTTCGGCGTATCGAGATTCATCAGGAATCTGTACTTCTGCCGCCGCTGAAGGGCCGTCAGTCTCTCAAGACTCACGGGTTTCGATTGAAACTCGGAGATCGTCTTGTCTATCTCCTCTCGAACGCTCTCGAGAGCCTCTTCCTTCTTTACCATCGCCACGATCTCGAAAAGGGGCATATCCCGGTTCATCGGGATACTTGCCTGGATGATCTCCACCTTCTGCTCCTGGATATACAGCTTCTTAAAGAGATCGCTCGTTTCTCCGAAGGCAAGTTCACCGAACAACACCGCCGCAACGTAGTCCGTGTTTCCCGGGTCGAACCCGTCTCCTTTGTAGCCGATGTCCAATATCGGGAGAGTCTTCCCGTTGTAGGAGACGGCCCCAACCCGCTCCTTGGTCTGCGGTGG
>DAIUKN010000329.1:3610-4260 GCA_036848195.1 Bacteroidota bacterium | reverse complement strand
TCATCGCCCGGCTCCAGGCGCAGGACCATCATGGCAAGCTCGAGCGCGTGGGTGCACGACGTCGTGAGCAATACGTGCCGGACTCCCAACATCTCCGCGAGCATCGCGGATGCGCGCTGCGTGCGATCGCCATCGCCGACGATTTTCCCGCTGCGCAGGCTCTCCAGCAGCGCCTGTGCGTCGCGCTCATCGTACACCGGTCTGTGGAACGGGATGTTCATGATTGCAGGGTCTTCCTGTAGACCTGTTCGACCTTTTCCGCCATGGCCGAAGCATGAAAGTTCTTTTCGAAAAGCCTGAAGGAAGCCTGGCCCATCGAGATTCGCAGCGCGGGATTCCGGATCACGTCAACCAAAGCCGCCGCCAGTGCGGCGGGTTCGCCCGGTTTCGTCAGCCGGCCGGTTATGCCATCTTCGACCATCAGTGCAATGCCTCCCACGTTTGTGCAGACAACGGGGAGGCCAGCAGCCAAAGCCCGGAGAATGGCAATAGGAAACATCTCCGCTGCCATCTCCAGCGAGGAGTGGCAATAGATGTCGAACGCAGGATAGATATCCTGCAAATTGTCGCGAAACCCCATGAACCGGACGAATTTTTCGATTCCGAGCGCCATCGAAGTGCGCGCGCAGACATCGTAGAACTCCTCCGCC
>DAIUKN010000329.1:0-3600 GCA_036848195.1 Bacteroidota bacterium | reverse complement strand
CGAGCGCCCGTGACTGTTCCTGAAGGAGGGGCAGCAGCTCGCCGTCACCAACCACGGGAAAAAGAAGATCGGCGTTCTCCCTGACAACCAATGCGATCGTGTCGAGCAACGCGCGGTGACCCTTAAAGGGGACCAGGCGAGCGACATTCCCGATCACAAGCGTCCGGTCGCCGACGCCGAGTTCCTGCCGCGTGCTGCGACGGGCCCTGGCGCGGAATTCCGGCGTGTCATTCTCGATACCGATCGGGACGGTGGTGATCCTTTCCCGTGCGATGCCGTCCACCGCGACAAGGACTTCCTTCCCTGCTTCGGCGTCGGTAATGAAATGATCGGTTCCCCACTGATTGCGGAGCCAGTGGGTCACATTGTGCTGAATCGAATGAGTGCTGTGGATCCCTGCGATGTGGCGGACGGGCGTGAAGGCTGTCGCAAGGGCGGCACACGTCCGGTCGTAATTGGCGTTGCTGTGCACGACCTCGATGGCATGCTCTTTCACCGCGCGTCGAAGTTTTCCCCCCACGCTGAAAACCCGCGACATGCCCCGGTAATCGACCGGAATGGTCGCGATCCCCCGCTCCCGGCATTTCTGCAACAGGAGATGATCCGGGAGAGCGGACACCATGACCCGGTGACCCCGGAGTGCAAGGTAGCGTGCGAGGATCAGCACATAGTCCTCACCGCCCGCAAAAATGTCGGTTGAGTTGGTGAGAAGGATATTCACATCCCGAGACGATTCAAAAGGTGGTTCAGTTTTCCGCTGAGACCCAGTCGGTAGCCATGACGGCCTGCGGTGCCGCGCCCTTCATGGACGAGATAGTCCTCGACAGGAACATGGATCAAACCGAGCTTGTTCCGGACCGCCGCTCGCATATTGTGGAGGCAGGGAGCTCCATGCCGTCGAAACGGAGGGAGCTGGAGGTACAATTCGCGTTTGATCAACATGCAGATCGGCCGGATGTACGGAAACGCGTTCGAAGACCCTACGACATCGTACCCGCGCCGGTTCATGAAAATCTGCTTCCCGGCTGCGTAGTGATGCTCACTCTCTTCCAGCTTCGTCCGCATGATCTCGAGGAAACCACCCTTCGTGATGACGCAATCAGAATCGATAAAGAGGACCAACCGCGACTGCAGCTCACGAAGCGCGAGATCCATCGCCGGCCCGTGATGAAGATTCCGGGGATTTGCCAGGAGTCGGGCATTGCCTCCGGCATCGCGCGCACATGCTTCCAACACCCGAACACTGTCGTCTCCCGAGCCATTATCAATGAGAAGAAGAGGGACGTCCGGATAGAAAGACCGAAACGTGGTAACGGCGCGGCAGGTCAGGTCGGATGTGCGGAAATTGATGATGACGGCCGTGACGGGCGGCTGCGCGAACATCATCCATTCCCGTACACTTCGCCCACACCGAATTTGCTCGCCGCCCAGAACGCCAGGTTTGCGGTGATGGACGTGATCGCACGCTTCTCTTCCTCTTCACGCACCACGAGGTCGTACGTTTCCGCCACGAATTTCAGGTTCCGGAGAATTTTCCCGACCTGTTCACGCTTGACGGACCCGTGCCAGAAGGCGATCTGCGTGCTGATCATCGCGCCGTGCCGTCGGAACAGTTCCCCAAGCGAGAACACGTTGTCGTTGCGCGGGTTTCTGGGTGTGCAGATGGTCGAGAGGTCGTTGAAGTATTCGTCCCAGTAGGTCGCGAATGCACGGTTTTCGGGTCTCCTCAGGTAGCGTGCCCGCTTCATGGAGAAGTGGGCCTTGGTCTTCACCCGGAACCGCGGGATAACCGGGTGGAGGTCATACAGGGTCTTCATCTGGGTTGAATCCTCGTCGTCGACCTCGCGGTAGGCCCAGCGTCGTTTGAGCGCGCGCCACGTGTCAATGCAGATGACGGGAGCCTCGCGGCTATCGACGAGGATGAAATTCCCCTTTTCCGCACCGACGACCGTGATCCAGTGATTCCAGCTGTCGACACAGAGCAGACACGGGTAACCCTTTTTCAGCGCCAGAAGAAGCTCGCGCTTTGCCCGGAGGGAGCTCTTCCGGCGGATCATGCTCATTTCGCAGTCGTACGCCTTGGCCGCCCGCGCCAGCTTGATCTCATCCGTGCCAGCCCACCAGTGCGTGCCGGCAATTTTTGAAACCTCGTTTTCGTTGACGATCTTCCCAAGCATGATCAGTGCGTGCTTCAAAGCGAAAGGCCCGCACTGCCATTTGTTCGGTTGAGGGTATAATCCCATGGAATTCGACGTTTTCGGGGTGCAAAAAGCTCAAAACGTGGATGAACTACTATAAGGTACAGAAGAGGGTGGGGAATTCCAAGGAGTGAATTCTGGCAATTTTTGACGAAATTATGCCGTTTTAAGGGATTTCAATCTTCGGAAACCTCTCCTGACGGTTCGCGGAAGGACCGGATCGCAAAGGTGATGCCCATGGCGATGGAGGCCGTGCAGATCAGTATGCCGAGTCCAAAAACCGCATCGCCCAGGGGCTCTGCTGCTTCCAGGTTGTCGTTCAGAAGCCAGTTCCAATCATGAATCAGTCCTTTCGCGAGTAGCTTCAACTGCATGTGGGGTGCGTCCTTAATATAGACTGAGACGTTCACACAGTTTTCACCCACCCAGAATGCGGGCCACGGTGCCTGATGGGGTCTCTGCCGCCATGTAACGGCGACGAGGGCGAGCGGCAGGAGAATCTGGAAGAGTGATCCGGCAACGAGATGAATCCAGATGCCGAACGGCTTGAAGAAGAAATGTCCTGCCTCATGGATGAAGAGGTTAATCGTGTCCAGGACGAATATGACAAAAGGAGGGCGATAGCCGGGTGTTTCCGGATGGTACTCTACCGCAAGGAAGAGCAGAAGGTATCCGAGGAAAAGGAGGAGCAGAAGCTTGACAACGAGTATCGCGATCTTCATGAGGCGGACGCCGGCAGCTATTTCAGCTTGTTCGTTTCGCGGTAGAATGCTATGAGTCCCGTGGAGGGCGGTTTCACGCCCAGCTGCCGCATCAGGGTGACGACCTGTCCGCGATGGTATGTGGAGTGATCGACGACATGCTGAAATGCCTGCCAGGTGAGCACGGTAAGCGTCTCGCCCTTCACATTGGTCATCGTGAACGTCTCCTGGAGTTTCTTGTCGGTCATTGTCCCCAGGAATTTTGCCGTATCGTAGCCGACGCTCTCCCAGATGGCTTTGAGTTGCGGGAGTCCGGGTACTTCAGAGGCTTGCAGCATTGTCGCCCCGGTCGCTCCCACCCAGCGCGATAACCAGATCTTCTCCGCGCCAACCATGTGCGTTAGCGTTCCATGAATGCTCCCATGACTGCTCTTCATATCGCGCAGGTACTGCTCGGAGGGCATCGTGGTGAGCGAGTCGAAGACTCTGCTGCTGGCCCACGAATTGAAGGCATGAAGAAGCCTGATGTCGTGGAGGGTCATTGTGGCATCCTTACGAAGTTGATTTGAGTTTCTTGAGTTCAGCGAGCTTCTGGAGCGCCTCGAGGGGCGTCATCGTTTCCACATCCACCTGGTCGACCGCCCTGCGGAGTGCATCGTCCTTCAATTCAAAAAGGGTCAGCTGGAGATCGCTATGAGCGA
>DAIUKN010000328.1:0-4265 GCA_036848195.1 Bacteroidota bacterium | reverse complement strand
GGGGCCCTGCGCCGGGGGGGCGGTCTATTCTCCCGCTATTACCGATTTCGTCCTCATGGTCAAGAATACCAGCTACATGTTTGTGACCGGACCGAACGTTGTCAAGACCGTCACACACGAGGAGGTCAATTCGGAAGAACTTGGCGGGGCAGTCACTCACGCAACACGGAGCGGCGTTGCACACTTCGCGTGTGAAAGTGAGGTCGACTGTCTCCAGAGTATCCGTACCCTCATCGGATTCATCCCATCCAACAATCTTGAGGAATCACCACTCACGAAGACCAGAGACGACGAGAATCGGGGGGACCCCGAACTTAACCGGATCGTCCCCGACAACCCCAACAAACCGTACGACATGAAACAGGTGATCTCCCGTGTCGTGGACGACGGTCTCTTTTTCGAGGTGCACAAGCTGTATGCCGAAAACATCATCGTGGGATTTGCCCGGCTGGGCGGCAAATCTGTGGGGATCGTCGCTAACCAGCCTGCCGTTCTCGCAGGCGTTCTTGACATCGACTCATCCAAGAAGGGGGCTCGTTTCGTCAGGTTCTGCGACGCTTTCAATATTCCCCTTGTGGTCTTCGAGGACGTCCCCGGATTCCTCCCCGGGACGGATCAGGAATGGCGCGGGATCATTGCCAACGGCGCCAAACTGCTCTATGCTTTTTGTGAAGCAACGGTTCCACGCATCACCGTTATTACCCGGAAAGCGTACGGGGGCGCTTACGATGTTATGAATTCGAAACATATTCGTGGTGACATGAATTATGCGTGGCCGGTCGCGGAAATCGCCGTGATGGGTCCGAAAGCTGCTGCCGAAATCATCTTCAAAAGAGAGATCGAGCGGTCACCGGACCGCGAGAAGGCGTTGCTGGAGAAAGAACGAGAGTACCGCGAGAAATTCGCTCATCCATACCTTGCGGCCAGCAGAGGTTATATTGACGCCGTCATCGAACCGTCTGAGACCCGCCCCCGTCTCATCCGGGCGCTCCGGATCCTCGAGAAGAAAGTGGACACGAATCCTAAGAAAAAACATGGAAATATCCCACTTTAGCCTCTCTTTGTGCGGCAGGCGCTCCACCTTCGTCATGAAAAAGCAGCAATCATGCGAGTTGTCTCGGGAGCGCCGGCCAAACCTCCGCATTTCTTCTTGATTTTTGGTGGATCATCCAGTATCTTAAAGAAGTTTCTACATGTCGGCGATAACGTGTAGAGATCGTTCAACTTCTGGCGCTCGCTCTGTTTCAAGCCGTCGATGGAGCGGTGTCCATTTCCTTTGTTTCCAACCCTTTTGTAAGTTATGGCTTTTCTCCGAACCGGACTCCGATGTGTGAGGATGAGGATGGGGCCGGGCACGGATGTTGCTCTGTGATGTGCAGAGAAGCGTAACAGTTCACAACCGGTGGGATCATGATCCGCACTTTTTCTCTCGTTTTCGGGTGTTCCATCCTTTTTCTCATCGGCTGCTCATCGGAGCAGTCTACCGGTGATGTCAGCGCGCAGCGTCCTGTCCTTCCGACGGCCGCAGACTCCGTCGGCCCTCCGGCGAAGATTTCCGATACGCTGTATGCAGAGACTCCGGACAATGAACCGGCCGCCAGCGACTCTCTTATCGCGGCATTGCTCGAGAAGGCTCGCCAGCACTATGTCTCCGCTACCACAGCACAGGGAAACGGAGATTCGCTCCGTTCCGCATCGCAGTTTGAAGAAGCTATCGCAATCCTTGATGAGCTGAGCTATCTCATCGAGATTGAAAACAACAAGGACTTCAACGACCTTAGCAGAGCGGTCGTTGAGGACTATGAGAAGCATATCGCCAGGATCGACAATCTCAGCCCCCAGAGTTCTATTTTCGCCCTTCGCGAGAAATTGAACCAGGTCACCGAATTGACCGACACGCTTGCCGTCGGCACATCCACCAGGATCATCCAAGAGACGACAATCCCGCTCGTGGTCAACAGCCTCGTCGAACAGAACATCGCGTTCTTCCAGGGTCGCGGCCGGCACCACATGGAGCGCTGGCTCGAAGTTTCGGGGAAGTACTTTCCTCTTCTCAAGAGAATTCTGCGGGAGGAGGGGCTGCCCGAAGAGCTTGTCTACCTTTCGATGGTCGAGAGCGGCATCAATCCGCTAGCCCGTTCCTGGGCGAGGGCTGTTGGGATGTGGCAGTTCGTCAAGGGGACCGGACGGCTGTACGGTCTCCGGTCAAACTTCTGGTTTGATGAACGTCGCGATTTCGAGAAGGCGACACGGGCCATGGCCCGCCACATCAAGGATTTGCATGAAGAGTTCGGAGACTGGTACCTGGCGCTTTCGGCCTACAATTCGGGGGCAGGACGGATCTATCGGGGAATTCGCCGGAGCGGGTCGACCGATTTCTGGGAAATGCGCAGGAAGCTCCCCAGGGAAACCCGCAACTATGTTCCGCAATATATCGCCGTCACGATCATCGGCTTGCGCCCGGAAGAGTACGGTTTCCAGGGGATTAAGCCGGCTGACCCTCTGGCGTTCGATCTTGTCAGCATTAGCGATTGCATCGACCTTGAAGTCCTTTCGCGGTGCGCTGGAACCGATGGCTGGGCTCTGCGCGAACTGAATCCGGAGCTGGTTCAGTGGTGCACTCCGCCCGGGATCAAGGGTTACGCGCTGCGGATACCTGCCGGGACATCAACCCGGTTCAAGAGCAACTATGCCACCATTCCGGCGGACCAGAAGAAAGACTGGATTGTCCATGTTGTTCGCAGAGGGGAGACAGTGGGGAGCATCGCGAAGAAATACGGCGTCTCCACCGACCTGATCCAGGATGCGAATCGATTGGCAGCGGGAAGAAAACTCGGAGTCGGGAAAGCCGTTGTCATACCGGTGCCGAGGGGTTCGGAGAGATATGCCGCCCTCGTGACCGCGTCAGCTCGGATAGACGTGGAGACCAGACGCCGTTCGGACCGCGCCGGCAGGTACACTCCTGACCGATCAAGAGTGGAGCGAGCACTCGCTCATGCATCGAAACGAACCAAACCGGAGTCACAGGACGATAGTGAAATCCTTTATAAGGTGAAAAAGGGGGACACGATCGGTCATATTGCGGAGTGGTTTAGCTGCCGCGCTGCTGATATCCGCAACTGGAACGACATTCCGTATGGGCGCGCAATCCGGGCGGGAACGACGCTGTCGATCTGGGTCTCGAAAAACAATCTGGCACAATATCAGGGGATTGACAAACTCACGTTCGAAGAGAAACAGAGGCTGCAGGCCCGGCCACGTCAGGCAGGCGCACATCTGGACGAGCCTTCGGAAGGCTCGTCCCGCTATCTGGTGAAGAAGGGAGATACGCTCGAGAAGATTGCTCGTGAACATGAGGTGTCCATCGCACAGATCAAGGGCTGGAACAGACTCCGGAAGAGTACCATAGTTGCAGGACAGGAGCTGGTTATCCATCCGGATGCCAAGGCGGTAACGATTACGCCTTCCCGACAGAAGGGGGACACTGCATCGGCGAAAAAAGGGCCGCACACGATCGTTTACGTCGTGAAGAAGGGTGACACGCTCTGGGATATCGCGAAGGCCCACGAGGTAGAGCCCTCCTCCCTCCGGCAATGGAATGATCTCCGTCGGAACAAGATTGTCGCGGGGCAGGAACTTGTGATCCACGTGACCGGTCTGGCCACCAACTGATGCCTCGGCCCGGCTCCCCTATTTGGGGTCCGGAAGCACACCCGATGCCACCGGGATGATCCGGTCCCAATACTCGCGATGGATGTAGTGTGAGATGATGGCTGTAAATTCGACGATCAGCGCTGCAGGCATCAGGACAAGCACGAGTGAGGCCTGCTTCCCCCGCCCGGCATTGTGATCCAGAAACACGTTGTATTCTTCAAGGCTCTCCTCGCTGGCTAGGTCTTCCCGGTTTACCCTGATCAGGCCGAAGACAATCCTCCTCGCCTCTGTGTCGAAGCCAATCACTTGCGGTCTTCTTGCCTGTCCCGATCCGAATCCGTCGTTCCTGATGGCGGGGGGTTCCCGCCCCTCCATTCCGATGGCGCCGTGCAGCTCGTACCCTCTGCTCTTGAACAGTGCAACCAGCTCATCGACGGCGGCAATCATCTTCCCCCTCGCTCACTGGTTGAGGAACCGTTTTTGGGGTCGATCGCAAAAGAGGGTGTTGTCAGGATGCCGCCCAATTGGGTTCGTCGCGTAGCTCCGCAACCGGACGGAACAGCCAGGAAAACGCTAACGAAAGACGTCATCATCAAGGTCGGGTCCGTTGA
>DAIUKN010000327.1:0-4266 GCA_036848195.1 Bacteroidota bacterium | reverse complement strand
TTCGGCGCGTTGCGGGGGCGGTAGAGCATTTTCATGGGCCCCACCGTTGCCGGTGCAGCCTGTCGCGGAGGCGGAGAGCACGGCAGCCAGGGCTGCGCAGGTGAACCATCGATACAAAGAACCACACATCATGTTCATAGTCTGGAAGTCCTCTCAGATCGCGGAGATTGAACAGTCACTGACGTGCGGATTCCGGCAGGCTCCATAATGGAGCCCCTACCACGTAGTTCAGGGCCTCCAGGGTCTTGAACCGCTCATTGAGCAGCCGGTTTGTCAGCAGCAGACTGTTGCGGTACGATTCATAGAAATCGGTGAATTCAATGATGGTGATGTTGCGTTTCTCATAGTTCGCAATCATGCCATTGACGAGCGTCCGGTATTCCCCGCTGAATCTCCGGTCGAAGCCGGCATACAGATGGTCAGTCGCCTCAGCTTTCCGGTAAGCGGTGCGCACTTCTTCTTCAATACGCCGCCTGACCTGCGCGAGGAGAACCTTTTTTTGCTCAAGCGTCTTTTCGGAAACCTGAATGTTTCCCTGGTTCCTGTTGAACAACGGCAGGTCGATCGAAACGGTGAGGCCAAAATAGTCTGGAATGTAGCTCCCCGCCCGCGACCACCTCCCCCCGACTGTCACGTCAGGCACAGCCAGGGCGTTTTGCAGGGCGAGGTTCACTTCTTCGTACCGGACGTTTGCGTCTGCCGCCTGAAGATCGGCCCGGCGCTCCGTAGCCACTTTGATGGCCGTTTCGAGGGAGACACTCTCAACGCGCAAGCTGTCCATGGCGCTGTCGTTCAACAGCGGCACGAGGTAAGCCGGGGTGGCACTGGTGTCGCCAAAGAAAATGCGAAAGCTGGATTGAATCTCAATGATCCGCTGCATCATGTCGAGGCGCTCTCCTTCAAGTGAAAATAGGAGCGACTTGAGCCGGAGGAGTTCCCCGAGTAGCAACGACCGTCTCTCCGCCATCCGTTCAGCGGCGTTCACAGTATTCCGCAGCGAGGGGAGCGTCTCATCGTAGAATCGCAAGGCCTGCTGGAGGAAATGAAGGTCGATGAAATCGCTGCGCAATTCGAATTTCAGCGCTCGCAGAAGGTCGGCATACGTCTCCTCTGAAATCTCTCCGTTCACCATCGCAAGTTGCACTTGCTTGTCCCTTTTCCCGGCGAGGAGGAAGAGCTGCTGGAGCGCCACTTCTGTATTCCCCGTACTGGTAACGTCGAAGTAACGCTTGGTCTGGTTATTGTAAATGTTCTGCTCAACGGCGATGGTCGGATTGCTCCAGAGCTGCGCCTGGATACCGGCGGCCCTGGCCGCATCAATCGCACAACGTCCGGCAAGCAGCTGGAGGTTGCCGACGAGAAAACGGTGTTCTGCCTCGCTGAGGGATATTCCGAGGGTATCCACGTCTGAAGTCATCCCAGCGGAGCAGGGAGGAACCAGAAGAAGCAAGACGAACAGCCTGACGGAAACTGCGCGCGCAATCATGGGCACGGCTTTGATAGTATGGCACACGAACGGGATTGAAAAAACGATACACGCCGCCGGGAGTCTCTCCTTGCGACGCAACGGGTGATGGGGCGGGAGTGGGCTAGAGCAAGAGCGTGCAGAGCCGCAGGTGGAGCGACTCGCAGGAGATTCCTGGGGATTGCGGAGTGGAAGGTTCTTCTGTTGGAACAATGGCCAGAAGCGCTTCAAGCGGTGCCGGATCCGCAGCCAGAGAAGGGCTGTCCTGGTCAAAGACGACGCGGACGGGGGCAACGGGCATCTGGCGGGAATCGTGCCGGGGGACGTTCGACGCCGCATTGCTTGCCGCCTGTGAGGCGCTATCCGTTACGAGGGCCGTTTGAGTATCAGCATCCTGATCATCGTGGAGCACCACCGTGTCGGCGACAAGGTCATCCAGGTTTGCGGCATCCGCAAAGGTCACAGCGGTCAACAGCCACATACCCACCCGGAACACAAGAGAAGCTTTCTTTGCCAGCCTGATCATTCGTACACGGTTACCTGCTTGGTGTGCGGACCAATGGTGAACTTGCGCGAGTGAAAGTCAAACGCACCTGTTTCCACTCTTATGAACAGAAGGAATCGGAAGACCGTTCCCCGTTGTGCGGTTACTGTACCACAAGGACGGGGATCGACAGCTGATGCCGCACTTCCGAGATTGAGGCGCCAAAAAGGATGTCTTTCAGGCCGCGGTGCCCGTGTCCCCCCATGACCAGCACCTCAATTCTATGCTCGCGTGAAAGGCGGACAAGTTCGCCCGGGACACGGCCGTAGCCGAGCGCCGCCTGGACCGGCACGCCCGCGGCGCGGAGCTGTTCCGCAATGGCTTCGAGGTTTTCCTTGTCTTTTCGAGCTTCGTTGTCGAAAGCCTCCTTGCCGTAGAGTTGCCCGCTGACACCCTCCACGATGTGGAAAAGGTGGACTCCTGCACCGTGCTGGCGGGCCAACATGAGCGCGTGCGACAGCACCTTTTCGTCCATCGCGCCGTAATCGATGGCAACGCCGATCTCCTTATACTGCGGCTCTGTGAGAACAAGCGGGGCTCGAGGGGGAGCAGCAGCCTTGGCCCACCGCACCCATCGTTCCGGTACCGAGATGTACATCAGCAGGAGTCCAATCCCCGCAACACACGGAACCACGGTCACCCATGGCCAGACCGCGCCCGGGCCGGCCGCCTCAATCCAGCGGACGACGGTTGTAAACAGAAGGCTGACATTCAGAACGACGATGACGGCAGCGGCTATCCATGCCAGAACGCGGACCCACATTTTGCTCGCAAATTCCCCCATCAGAGTCGGGCTGCTGGTGAACCGGATCAGCGGGATGACAGCGAACGGAAGCTGGAGACTCAGGATCACCTGGCTAAGGATCAGCAGGTCGTACGACCCCTCTTCGCCCTTGATGGCGATTACGGCAATTGCCGGGACGATTGCCATGAGTCTCGTGATGAGCCGCCGGAGCACGGGGCGTATCTTAAACCGGAGGAACCCCTCCATCACAATCTGGCCCGCCAGCGTTCCGGTCAGCGTGGAGCTCTGGCCGGCAGAAATGAGCGCAACAGCGAAGAGTGTGCCCGCCAATGTTGTGCCGAGCAACGGAGTGAGAAGCTGATGCGCCTGCTGGATTTCCGTCACGACGATGCCGTTCTTGAAGAAGACCGACGCAGCCACGATCAGGATGGCGGCGTTGACAAAAAAAGCGGCATTGAGCGCAACAGCGGTGTCGATGAGATTATAGGTGCAGGCGATCCGTTTGCCCTCGCGTGACTGATCGATCTCCCGCGTCTGCACGATGGCCGAGTGAAGATAGAGATTGTGGGGCATCACGGTTGCGCCGAGAATGCCGACCGCCACGTAGAGGCTCTCCGGCGTCAGGCGCGGAACGAATCCCGTCATCACCTCGCCCCAGACCGGCTGCGACAGGAAAACTTCAATCCCGAAGCAGACGCCGATGGTTGAGACGAACAGGAGGATCAGCGCCTCCATCTTCCGGATCCCAAACTGCTGGATCACGAGAAAGAGCATCGTATCGAAGCCGGTGATGATGATACCGTAGAGGAGGGGAAGCTTGAACAGGAGGTTGAGTCCGATTGCCGTGCCGAGCACCTCGGCAAGATCGCATGCCGTGATAGCGAGCTCGCAGAGAGCCCACAGGGCGAGCGCCACGGGCTTCGGGTAGTACTCACGACAAGCCTGGGCGAGGTCCCGGCCTGTTACGATCCCCATGCGGGCCGCGAGCGTCTGCAGCAACACCGCCATCAGGTTCGACATGACGAGAACCCAGATCAGGTCGTACCCGAACCGCGCCCCGCCCTCGAGGTCGGTTGCCCAGTTCCCGGGATCCATGTAGCCGACGCTGACCAGGTAGGCCGGTCCGGCAAACGCCACAAGCCGCCTGAAGAATCCGACGTTTCGCGGGATCCTGACGGAGCGGTGCACCTGTGAGAGCGATGCACTCTGGGAGTCGAGCTGCTTCATGCCTTCTGTCTTTTGGTCATCGGGGATATCACTCACGCGTCGGGGGACGGTCCGGGGTAAACAGGGCGTCGTCGAGGCCCATGTTGATACGGTAGCCGGAATAGCGGATGATCACGGATCCCCCTTGCAGCACCGGCCGCCGGAAAGCCGCGGGGGCTTCTTCCTCTGTCGTCGGGGGGGCCGGGGCCGTCCTGGGGACCGCAAACGACACCGTCAGCGCCGATGGGAGCCATGTACCCTGAATGTTCTGATGCGTGAACTCCGCACTCAGGACCCGGCCATCGG
>DAIUKN010000326.1:0-4267 GCA_036848195.1 Bacteroidota bacterium | reverse complement strand
ATGCGGGCCGGAAAGGTCCAAAACGGCCCCGGGCAGGTTTTCGGCCGGGTCAACGCCAAGAACGTTCATGCCGATCTCCTGGTATTTCGAAAGGAGACACCCGTCGTTGCTGGCAATGTCCAGAACAAGATCACCGGCGGCACAGTGCGCAAGAGCCGTTGTTGTCCGGGCCATTTCAGCACAGTGCGACCGGAAGGTCTCCGTTGTGGAGCTGACGTAGAGATAGTTTTTGAACATAAGGTCCGGGTGGACCACCTTGGTCAGCTGCGACAAGCCGCAAGAGCTGCACAGTTGCAGCGCCAGCTCCTCGCGAAATTCGGGCAGCGCGAGGGCTTCTTCCTTCAGATAGGAATTCGCCAGCGGAGTGCTGCCCAGATGCAGATAGGTGTGCAGGCCGGGAGTACGGCAGAACCTGCACGATGTTTGCGTCTTCGATGACATGCCCGCGTCCTGGAATTGATTCATAAAACGTCTGGTGTCCATTGAGCTGTCTCGCGGGAGTGGGTAGGAAAGATGAAAATCTTTCCGGGTTCGGGATTTGACCTCGGGATTGAATTCCTTCTTCACAATCTCGTACAGGCTTCTCTTCGTGGCGCTCCCGACGTTCATGATTCCTCGAACGTCATCCATCAGGGCAAGCTTGTAGATTCCTTCGGCCGCCGTGCGCAGAGGAATACGGGAAGTGATTTGATCGACGCACGCTTCGGGGAAATTCAGCGAAGAGTAGAAGGATGTTCGTATGATCAGGCTGTTGTCAAGCAGCCTGACCGACATCTCGCCACCAAGCTTTGATGCGGCATACCGGTTGACAGGATACAGAACGGACTCTTCAGTGTAGTCCCCCACTTCCCCCGGATAGACATAATCCGACGATATGTAGACCAGACGAGCGCTGTGCCGCTTGCACCAGAGGACAATGTTCGCCGTACCGATGATGTTGGAACTGATGTATGCCTCATCTGCATCCTCGGCAAACTTGTTTGTGACGGCGCCGGCATGGATGACGACTGCAGGAGCCTTTCCCTCGCAGTACTGCTCTATCTGTTCATACGAAGAGAAATCCATCTCCTGCCGCGTGGGGGCAAGGATCGAGGGGTCAATTCTCGTGAGCTCGTGAGCGAGTTGACCGTTTCCCCCTGTAACCAGAATCCTACTTGGCATGTCTCAGCCAGTCGAAACCCATGGCCTCAACGGACATTCGCTCTTCGTCGGCAGGGTTGTACTTCTGGGTAAGCCAGTAGAGGACGACGGCAGGACGTTCGGTGAAGTTGTAGTACCCATGCCAGATGCCGCGGGGGATGAACAGAGCTCCATCCTTCGCGCTCCGCTCCGTAGAATAGACCCACTCCACCCTTCCACCATCCCCGGCAGGTTTATCACAGAGGCCAAATTTCAAAGCTCCATGAATGCAAATCTGATAGTCGTCCTGGAATTCATGCCTGTGCCAGGCAGAAAGTGCGCCAGGGTAGACAATCGTGGCATTCACATCTCCCTGCGAAACGGGGAAAATGTCACAATAGCGGATCCCACGATCGTCCTCATGGAATCGCAGCGGGTGCTTCTTGACAGAAAAGTCAGCCATAATTCTTAAAATACGTCGTTATCCGCTAACAAGCAACCGCGAAACAGTGGCAGGCGAAGAACAGCCACGGCATCCGGGACAACGCGCAGAGATGCATGAGGAACACTCTCGCCCCGACAATCCGATCGAAGCCTGAACCAGAACAGCCGCTCGCCTGTAGTCCAGAATCGGATTTATGATGATCTACGAATGGGATCTCGTGCCGCCTCCCTGGCGACTTGATCTCTCGGTGTCTTCAGGGCCCCCACAATCCAGAGCGGGTCGCCCCACCCAGATCCATGCTATGAAGTCGGTGAGCGGCGGCTCACCGCCTGACTCGCGCAACCGCGTCGCAACTTGACCGCGGTGATACGTTGTGTGAAGCACAACCTGCAGAAGACTATCCCCTACCGTTGCAGGCCCTGCACTCCCCAGTCGCTTCGCCACCTGTTCAGCCCAAGGGAACTCAACTTTCTGTGTCAGCTCTGCTTCAGTCAGCCCGTCGATATAGGCTGGTACGTCCCGGTAAAACCTCCGTGTCCGGAGGCCGATCGACCGTAGATCGGGGAAGTCGCTGAGTTCCGGGATCTCGAGCGGGCGGCCTCGCAAGATCTGTCCATAGGCCCACTGCGTCGCGTGGAAATGCAGCAGACGTTCCTTGATCCGCCCATCCTGCTCCAACGATGTCATGCTCAGCACTGCCTTCCAGATAAGCGCGTCTGCCCATTCCATGTGGTGAATCAAGCTCCGATACTCAGTCAATTGCATTGCGATTCCCCCATCTGATCCGGCTAATGCGAATGGCCTCGTCCAACAGGTCTTCCAAGAACACATTCTCAATCAGAATCCTTGATTTCCAGTCGGGTAACAGGCGGTCCAGGAGAAAACCCTGCGCCATCCCCGCGTAGTAGAAGCGGGTCTCGTCGCCGTGCGCCTGGAGCCGAAGTGTTGACAATTCCCGCGTCCAATGTCTGTCAAAGCCTTTGTAGCCGTCAAAGTCAGAATCCTTCCTCAACTCTTTGACGGGACTGTACAAGGGGTCGGCAGCCGCACGTTTCCAGAGGGCTAATTCAGTGTATTTGCCCAATCCTTCCTCCCACTCGCGCAATTGTTCCAGGTTCACCAGGGCAGAGTCAAGATGCGCTGAGACACGGCGTGTTCGGCGCAGTGCGAGAAACTTCCCGCCGAGCTCCATCGCGACCTTCTCTTCCTTCGACACGAGAGCATCCGCGAGAGCGTTAAGTTCCGCATGCCATGCACGGTTGAATGCCGCGTCATCCCAAGGATACCTCGTCGCAAGGCGCGAGAGAGCTTCTTCTGAACTTGTCAATCGGCTGACGGCGACCATTCCCTGGAACGCATGGAAGCTTTCATGCCCGAGCGCGCAAACGTACGCATCGGTATTCATCGCAAGACCGAGGAAGATCCGGGCGATTAACCGATAGGGCGCCAATGATCTGATTACCGATGGAAGGCCGTCTCTGAGCTCATTACCCATCTTGATAATCATCCACTCCTTTGTTGTCATGCTGGCCGCCCATACAGTTCCCACTCTCACGGTGAACGCCTGGGGTGACGAACGCTCGTCGGAAAGCCGCAGACGGTGGTACTGCTGGCCATCAATTGAGTCACTCTGGACAACCTCCCACGATCCCCCTCGCTGCAGGTCCTGTGGCACTGTTCGCCAACCAGAAGGTGGATCGCTGATGCCGATCAGAAATGCATACTCCTCATTGTACATGAGTACTGGAATCTTCGCATGCGACCAACCCTTCCAGAGAGAATCACCCATACGTGCTCGCAAATGGAAAATCTCGGCAATGCGTCCTTTGTCCAGGTCGGTCAACTCGCCTACGACGTCGGTTCGGGCAGAGAAAAACAGGTTGCTGGCCGCAGAACCGCCAAGAATTGCGCAGACGACGACAAGGATTCCCACAGCAATCTTTTTCACTCGGCGACGAGCAGTTGATGGTTGACCTTCTAACATTGTCTCGTTATTCCTGATTACCTGTTGGCTCTCAGTTCGAAAACGTGCACCGCATGGCATGGCGCATCGAAAAGCGGCGCAACGCCACACGCCCGGGCTTTGCCTTTCTCATCGAGCAAGTCAATGGCCTTTATGGGTTCGTCTTTTGATCTTTCATGAAGAGTTTTGCGTTGTGGGCGCCCGCTGCGGGCGATCGAGAGCGGCGTCGACAGCCAGCGCGAGCGCAACGCCCGCGAAGTTTGCCACAAAGTCAACGGGATCATAGACGTTTGTCATGACCCCGAAACCATCCAAGGCCTCAAACAATTGTACCACCCCTAACGCAAGACCTGCTGTCAAGAACCCCTTGGATTCAGAGCGGAAGGGAAGATACTTGACCACGAAATACACTGCAAACGAGACGGCAAAGTTGCCGGCGTAACTGTGGACGACCTCTTCAAGAGGGCCGGAGTACTGTCTCTTGAGGACCAGCCCGGCCACACCAAGAAGGACAAAGAGAATGTCACGAGCCTTCGTCATGCTGCGGGACCTCGAATTGTGTGATGTTTGGTAGTCGATTCGTCGTGCGTGCCGGCCCCGATTTCGCTCTCCTCGTGAGCTGCTAACCGTGTGACTCCCGAATCGATAGCTATTGGGCAAATGTAGAAAAGGCCCGGAAGAGAAGCAAAGACCCGGCACTCTCAATGACCTTTCCGGGTCAAACGGGCGGTCGCCATCGG
>DAIUKN010000325.1:0-4268 GCA_036848195.1 Bacteroidota bacterium | reverse complement strand
ACGGGGGGATATGGGAGTGGGCTAATGCAGTTCGTAGTCAAGTGCTCTATCCAGCTGAGCTAAGGGCGCGTCCGTGAGGCAAATCATCATACTGTAAGGGAAATCCCGCGTCAACCGCGTCTCTGCGAAACTCCCTTTTCACCCCCAAAAAGCGAGTTGTTTGCACGGGGTTTGCAGTCCGTGCGGACTTCGGTAAAAATCCGCTCATCCTGTTGATCTAAAACCGTGGGCAGGGTAAGCCAAAACGGCAAGGGGGCCGGAAAAACCAGCCCCCTTATTCTACGGAAAGATGCCTGTTTCCCAGGACGCCTGACCCGTCATTGGCGTATCAGTCTCATACCTCCGTAGTAGAGGTGGAAATCAGCCGCCGGTGTGTTCAACACAAAGGCCCACTCCATTACAGGGTAATCCGTCCAAGTGTTTTCGCTCACGAGTTGATACATCCAACCTACATATCCGTTGGGGAAGAAAACCTTCAAGATTCCGGCGTCAACGGACCATGTGAACGTAGACCCTCCACTCCCGGTAGTGGACCCCGTCCCGTTGGAGTTGAAAATCCATGTGTCGCCATACTGATTGACATAGGTCCCGCGAATAAGGGAACTGTTAAACGGGTAAGGGCCCGGTCCGCTCATCTCCAGGTTCACGATGGATGGAGTTCCGGTTCCATCGTCGACCGATACCCACATCGTGGTCCAGAACGAATGACCAAGGAGTGTCCACGTAACCGTCTTTCCGTCGACGTAGCTCAGGATCGTCTCACCGGACGCACTGATGCTCCATGTCCCGGTGAAGTATTCGCTCGTATCAGGAGGGTTCTTGTACCTGTACTCACTGAACGAGGAATCGGCGTTGAACACGAAGAGGGAGGACTCATACATTCCTCCCGCGTCGACATTCTCCTCGAAGATTATCTCCCCTGACAGCAAGCGGGCTTCGAAGCGCGTAAAGAAGGGGTTCGGGATGCCTGCAAAGTGGGTGACGGTCACACCCATTGTGGCCGTCTCGGTGATTTCTCCATAGGAATAGGTCGCTGTAATCGTCACCGTCTGATCGCTGGCGATTCCCCCCTGACCGGAAAAGACCCCGAAAGGGCTGATGGATGCAATCCGGGAATCGACACTCCAGGTCGGTGTAACTGTAGATGGTGATTTGTCGCTCCAGGTCGCCGTCGCCGTGTACGTGGCGGTACCGTACTCGCTAATCGACGACGGTCCCTTGATGGAAAGACCGGTCAATGTGGCCGCGGTTGTTATGTTGGTGATGGTCACATCCATTGTGGCCATCTTGGTGATCCCCCCAGCGGAAAAGGTCGCCGTTACCGTCGCTGGCTCGTTGTAGACGATTGTCTGATGACAAGAAAGCACGCCGTCGGGGCTGATCGACGCCACATAGGAATTTACACCCCAGGTTGGTGTAACCGTAGATATTGAATTGTCGCTCCAGCTCGCTGTCGCCGAGTACGTGGCGGTACTGTTCGCGCTCATCGACGACGGGCCGCTGATGGAAAGACCGGTCAAGGTAGTGGCCGGCGGGGGGGAGGTGCTTAGCACCGCTGTAAGTGTTCCTTCTTCAGAACACCCTCCGCCATATCCCACTTTGCTATACGTTCCCGCAAGTGAACCATCTGACTGCATGGTCAAATGAATTGTCTCCAAGGCACTAGAGGAGGAAGCAGTGAGAATTGCCGTATTCACATTTGCGACACCACCTGCCCTCTCGGTCGTTCCGGCAGGTGTATACGTTACGATACCGAAGCCATGGCCTATCGTTACATTCCCTGTAACCGTTGTTCCGGGAGAGTGACCGGAGCAGGTAGAGTTCAAAAACTTTCTTGTTACTATCCACTCTCCAGCCCCCGGAGAGAAACCAGCCTCGGGCCTGTGGGATTCCGTAACATTGCCATTCCCAGATATACGATCGACCAGGGGCACCGCTGTTCCGGGATAATTATTGAATACAAGAACACCGAGATCCAAAGTCGTGTTCGCTTTCAATGTGAATACATTCCCTCCAGTTACATTCTGGAAAGCGAAACTCCTCTGGGTGGGGGTGCCCTCGTTCTCGATGAACATCAGGTAATAATCTCCCGGGTCCACACTCAGCGAGAACGTTTTCGGAGTGCCGCTGGCAACATTCCGATCCGCTTCTTTGCCCGTGGCAAGCTCATACGCAATCGCCACTGTCCCGGGAACCGTACCCGTGATCACCACGGATTTTGTGGATGTGGGTGTGGGTGGCGTACCCGAAACACTTCCATCACCACCTCCACCACACGAGACAAGGATCATTGCCATAAAAGCCAGAAGCAACGATCCGGGGAGATGTGTGAATAGTACTTTTCTCATCTTGATCCCCCTCCTTCCAATGCCCAAAGGTGGGTTAGATTTTGCGCACTCCCTCCACGGGTGCCTCGAGGTCTGATGCGGCCGTTGCGCTCATCACCTCCTTCCGTAGACGGCGTCGCGGAGAGGGCGGGGCGCAAAGATCCCGGCCCTTCCGACGCCTGAGGATTTCCCATAGCTCCTCGATATTCGAGAAAGCCATCTTTCTCTCAGTCCCCGCCACCTCTATGGTCCCGATCAGAATCCGGGACTTCTTTCCTTCACTGCGATAGATGCGAACCACGTAGCTGTCCATGGCTCTCCCGTGCGCGTGGCGGACCGGCAGGACGCAGAGGGTCCGGCACGGTCGTCCATCCGGTTACGAAGGTAGCGCGGAGCGGCTTACGGATTGCCTACGGATTCGGAAGAAAAATAGTGAAGGAGGATACGGGTGAAACCCTTTGAAAAACTTTAACTTATGGCTTGCCCCGGCCGGGGGCGTGCCGAGGAGGAAATCATCCCGGGGACCGACCAAGCGAGGCTCCGATGGCCCGCGTCTCGGCGGATGGATCCACGCCGAGGACCGACGACAACATCTTCCGGCAGCGCCGATAGACGGAGAGCGCTTCGGCTTCCTCTCCCCGTTTGATGTGACAGACCATGAGCCGGCGGTAAAGCTCCTCGGCGAGGTCGTCCGCTTCGAGGCCTTTTCCGTAGCAGGAGACCGCCTCCTCCCACCGCTCCTCATCCTGATAGCATTGCCCGAGGTGTGCGACCGCCCGCAGGAATTCGCTCCGCAGCTTCTCCCGCGGCGATGCAGCGCAGGACATATCCTCGGACTGAAGGAAGGGCCCCCTGTATAGAAACAACGCCTTCTCGTATAGGCGGATCGCCTCCGTCCCCTTCCCCTCCTTCCTCGCCTTCTCCGCCTGCCCCAGGATCCGCTCGAAGGCCCAGACGTCGACCCAGCAGTGCCGGTTCGAGAGGGAGAGGCGCCCTTCCCTGAGCACCAGGGCGTCCTCTGTTCCCAGGATCTTCCGCAATCGGCTCAAGGAGACCTCGAAGGAGTTATGGGCCAGGTCCCCGTCGGCTTCCGGCCAGAGAAACTCGGCGAGCGCCGCCTCGGGCACCTCCCGTCCACCGAGAGCGACCAACACTTTGAGGAGCGCCAGCGGCTTCTGCTGCACTTTCCGACCGTACTCGACGGGGCGGTCATCCACCAGGAGTCCGAACCGCCCCAGCGTGTAGACCTTCACCGGCCACGGCCACGGTTCCAGGTCCGGATTCGCAGGGTCCGGCGCAAGCCGGTTCCGCCGGATGAGTTCCCTCACGTAGTCGATCTCGATCCCCTCTTCAAGCGCCTTGACGGAGACCTTTGCAAACATGTCCTGCATCCGGAGAGATGCCCCGAAGAGCCCGGTTTCGCGACCGACCTGCAGGCCCTTCCTGAGGGGAGCGATCGCCGCCGCGTCGTCATTCCTTTCGAGATGGAAATACGCCTCGGTGAGATACGACGCCCAAACGCCATAGAAGTTCCGGATCTCGTAGCCGTTACGACGCGTCTCTGCCACAAGCCGGAATGCGTCCTCGTCCTCATGGAGCGCGTGGTGAACGCGGGCCGCAAGGATCCATGCGGCATGAATGTGGGTGGTGAACCCGCTCTCTTCCCAAAGCCTCACGCACTCTTTCGAATGAACGGCGGCGCTCGCCAGATCACGCCGATGCAGCGCCTCGGAGGCTGCGAGATGATGAAACTGACCCAAGGGCAGCGGCTTCATCGCGTCCTGGATAGCGGCCATCTGGTCGAGAAACCGGTTCCCGGTTTCGAAATCGCGAAGGTTCAGGGCAGCCGCCGCGCTGTAAGCCTGAAGAAAGGCATCTACGACATGGACCCCCATGTTTTCCGCAAAGGCAAGTCCGTCGGTCGTAACGCGAAGGCACCGC
>DAIUKN010000324.1:0-4309 GCA_036848195.1 Bacteroidota bacterium | reverse complement strand
ACGTTCAACCACCTGCCTGCCAAGGCAACCATCCGCATCTTCAATCTGTCTGGTGTTCTCATCAAGACGATTGTGAAGGATGATGCCACGACGCAGTTTGCAACGTGGGACCTCGCCAACCAGAATGGTTTCCCTGCTTCAGCCGGCATGTATATCGCCTACATTGAGATGCCGGAAGTCGGCAAGACCAAGACGCTGAAGCTTGGTATCATTCCGGAACAGCAGTACCTGGATCGCTGGTAACGAAACGGACCGCTGTCCGCCCCCGCTTCGTGCGGGGGCGGGCGGACGGCAACGAAGATATCGACTATCGCGAAAATAAGAAGGAGAGATTCCATGGATAGCAAAGCGAAGCGGTCGATCGTATGCCTGGTCGTTCTCCTGGGCATCCTTTCGATGACTGCTCTTGCCGCAAATAAGAATCGCATCGGGACCGCCGGCGCGCAGGAACTGCTGCTCCCGGTCGGCGCCCGGGGTGTTGCGATTGGTGGGTCGAGCATGGTCTTTAGCAGCGGCGTCGACGCCATTTACTGGAACCCGGCCGGCCTCGGCCGGATCGAACACGGCGTCGAAGCGCTGATCTCGCACATGTCCTATATCGCCGACATCAGCGTCACCTACGGCGCCATCGGGGTTCAGGCCGGTGACTTCGGCACGCTCGGATTTGCCCTGAAGAACGTCTCATTCGGGAATATCCCGGTGACTTCGGAGCTGTACCCCGACGGGACGGGCGAGTCGTACTCGCCGACGTTTCTGAACCTGGGCGTCACGTACGCGAAACAGCTTACGGACAGGATCGCGGTGGGTGTGACCGCGACCCTCGTCTCGGAGCGGATTCTGAGCACGGCTGCAACGGGTGCGGTGTTCAATGTCGGCATCCAATACCATAACCTCGGTGTTCAGGGATTGAACCTGGGCGTTGCGGTGAAAAACTTCGGGTCGAACATGAGGTACTCGGGTTCGAACCTGGTCAAGACGGCGACCGCGAGCGATGGTATACGCGGCAGCCAGTTCTACACGGTCGAGGCGGCGTCGTTCGAGATGCCATCCTGCATGGAGATCGGACTCGGGTACACCAAGAAGTTCGATGAGCAGACCAGCCTTGAAGTGGGCGGCCTCTTCCGCAACAACAACTACCAGGATGACGAGTACAATCTCGGCGGCGAGCTGAATTTCGCGCAGGCGTTCTTTGTCCGCGGCGGCTATACGTTTGCCCCGCAGGCGGATAAGGACGCTGCCGGCGTGAGCAGCTACATCTACGACTACACTCTCGGCGCGGGCGTTCATGCCACTCTGGGAGATGTGGACCTGATGTTCGATTACGCCTACCGGCACGTAAAGTACTTCGAAGGAAACAACGTCATCTCCGTCCGGGTTGGCTTCTAACTGAACCCGACGGGCTAAGCATCACCTCGAGGGCTGGCACCGCGCGTGCCAGCCCTCTTTTTTCACATTGCCATGACCATGAGACTGAAAGTTCCGCACTCCGCACGGTATGCGGGGATATTTCTGGGATTGTTCACCCTGCTCCAGCTTTCCGCGGCGGCGCAGGAGAGCAGGTATTTCCCGGACAGGGGAGCCGCCGCCGTTCACCAGCGTGCGCTCGATCTTCAGGGCGGAGCGGTCGTCCTCTCCCTTGCCCTTCAGCCGGGCTACGAAGACCTGCCTCTCCTCTCCCTGCTCAGAACGTCGCTGGGTGCAAGGGTAGTGACTGTCTACGTTACGAACGGTGATGCAACGCCGAGTGACGCGAGCGGCGATGCCCCCCAGTTCGTGGCGGCGCAGCGGAAAGAGGAGGCTTACCAGGCCTGCCGGGTAATCGGCGGACAATCCCACTTCCTGAATATTCCGGACCCGGGGATCGTGGAGAGCCGTGGCGCGCTTGAGGCTGCATGGAACCCTGATACACTCGTATTTCGCCTGGCAGGCGCGATTCGCTCGTATCGTCCGGATCTCCTCCTCCTGCATCGCGATTTTCGGGGCGGGGACGGGGCAACGGTCCGCCTGGATCTGCTCGGCGACTGTCTGCGGAGAGCCATCGTTGTCGCGGAACACCCTACCGAATTGGAACAGACGCATGGAATCCTGCCATGGACAGTGCAGAGAATCTATGTCGAGACTATGAGTGGAGGACGAGAGACGGTTGCCTTGCCAAAGGATGTCATCCACCCTGTCTGGAAGAAGCCGTACCGGTCGATTGGAAACGAGGCACTTGCCGAGTATCACACTCTACGGCTGCAACTGCCGCGCTGGTTGAGCCCGGGGGTTCGTACATACAAGCGAAGTGTACCGAAGAATGCCCCGGTAGGACTTTCGTTCCTCTCTGGACTCCCTGTCGTGACTCCCAAGCTGACGCGGATTGCATCGGTGGTCCGGCATACGGCGTTGAAGGGGGAGGGGGGGAGAATGACGGCTTCGCTTGCTGCTGTCTCGGCCGCGATCGATAGCGTCGAACGTTTTCTCAGGAGGAACGCACCGTCGATGGACAACGCGGAATCCCGTCTTCTCTCAGAGTGGAAAAACCGCCTGGAAGATCTCCGCTGTTCGGTTCTCGGTGTTGGTATCACCGTCGTCCCAAGCGAGAGCCTGATCACGGGGAACCAGCTGTTCTTCCTGAGGTTCACCGGCTTCGAGTCCGCGACCTCGAAAACGTATACGAAGATACTCTTTCCCATGGCGATGGACCATACGTGGGGTATCAATCAGTCTGTCAACTACCAGTTCGATTTCACCGCGCCTTCAGAGTTCAACGTTCTTTCGCCGCAATCTCTGGAGTATAACACGCCCGGTTCCCTGTATGGTCTCAGCCGCCCGCTGGTACGGACGAGGTTTTCATTTATCATCTATCATGGGGATTCCATCCGGTCTCAGAATTTTGTCTACAGGGGGGAGGTCCAGCTGCGTACCGGCCCACGCCGATCGTTTGAGCTTTTGACACCGGCGATCCGCGCTCTTGCAGGGGAGCCGGTCGGGTATGGGCTGCTGAATTTTTCCCGCGATCCCTTTGAAGGAGAGGTCTTCATCCGGGATTCCCTGGTCGGGAACGCATCAAAGCACGTGTTTCTTGCCCGCAAAGACCAGTTGATCCGCGATACGCTGGCGCTCGCACTTCCCAAACCTCTTCCCCCGGGTGACTATCCTGCCCGCCTGGAGCTCTCAGGACGCGGCGGGTACAGAACCTTCTTTGCGCGCAGCTTCGAGGCGTCGATTGACTCTGGGCGGAGGGTTGCTTTGATTACAGGCATTTCTGGGAGTCCAGCCGGCGATGCGTTGCGGCGGCTCCGGATGCCGTTCGTCACACTCGATTCTGCAAAAGTGGAACAGACCGATTTCGGGATGTTCAATGTCATGATCATCGACCGCGATGCGACCGTTGCTATGCCGGGATTTGTTCCGCGGAAGCCTGCCGTACTGGACTGGGTCCGAAAGGGGGGACATCTGATCATCCTTCCCCCGCTCTCAGGAAATGGGAATGACCTGCCTCTGCCGGCAGGGACGGGATTCCTCCCATTCCATGCCTTGTCCCCCGGGTCCGCGGTCGTTACTGACAGCACGCAGAGCGTTCTCAGGACACCAAACAAGATCCAGAGCGGGGATTGGTCGGACTGGATTGTCGCGCGCTCCTGGGGAGCAATCCAGACGAGCGGGTGGGGTGAGGTGCCCGTTCGAAGCGGGGCCGATAACGCGCCTCTCCTTGTGACGGGTCCGGAAGGCAAGGGGAGGATTACAATGGTCGGACTCGATCTTCCGTCGCAGATGATCAATGTGCATCCCGGAGTCCATCGTCTCTTTGCGAATATTCTCAGCCTGCTGCCGTGACCGCTCGCTTGATCACGCTCGCTCTTCTCTGGGCATGCACATCCCCCGTCATCCGGGCCCAGACCTCCGCCATCCGTGGAGCTTCACTTGACGTTGATCTCTATGGAAACCTCTATGTTCTCAGTGCAGAAGAGAATACCGTGAAGCTGATCGGACCGGACGGAAAAGTCGTTGCCGTAGTGGGAGGCGCGGGATGGGAGAACGGGCGGTTCGACCGGCCTTCAGGGATCTGGGCGCGAAACGGGATAGACGTTTTCGTGGCCGACTACGGAAACCACCGGGTGCAGCGGTTCGATCGCGGATTGACGTTCGTCAGTTCGCTCTCAACACGGGAGAGTAGCGAGCCGGGCCAGCGGTTCGGGTATCCTTCCGACGTTGCACTCTCACGCATGGGTGAACTCTTCATTTGTGACACCGAGAATCAGCGGATCGTGAAAGTCGGCGGCCAGAACAGGGTTGAGCTGTCGATCGGCGGATTTGATGCGGGGAA
>DAIUKN010000323.1:0-4320 GCA_036848195.1 Bacteroidota bacterium | reverse complement strand
GACGTTGTGCCGGAGAGATACGCCACCAGTCGGGCGCGTGCCGTGGAATCGGCATAGGCAACGTCTTTGGGGACGATAAACGTTGCACTGAACTTTCCGTTCGTCACCGAGTTGTCGCCCCGGTAGATCGTTCCGCCGGTCGCCAGGTATTCCCAGTTTGTGCCGGGATAGAAATTCACGATCACCTGCTTCCGCGTGGCGTCGTTCATGATCACCGAGACGCGGCCGTTGAACGACGCATCGATCTGATTGCCCGCTCCCCGGATCGTCCCGCTGACGGTGACCCGAGAGAGTGACGGAACGAGCAGCGGTGCCACTCGCGGCGCGCCCCCGACACTGTCCACCGGCTGCCGGTTGATGCTGTCAATTCTGCCGTACGCGGTCGGATATTGCAGCCGCATGGTGGGGTCGCCCATGTAGCAGAACTTCTGGTCGTTGTCGATGTTGCCGCTCACTGCTTTGTACCGGAACAGCGCCGTGGCGGGCCTTTCCACAATCAGCCGCCCGTAAGCATCGCGGGTGAACATCCGTCCGAATGTCCCCTGGTTCAGCGAAGCATTGGCGCCCGCATAGACTTTCCGCGTCGCGGAAACCACACCGACCGCTCCCCCATCGGGCTTGTTAATCAGGATCTCGCTTCCGGTGTACGTTTTCGGGTCGTCGAACTGGGAAAATCCGCACGTCGCCAGAAACCAGACGGCAAGCTTGCTGGCATTGGAGAGCTGCGGGACGTTCGTCTGGACTTCGAAGATATGCTCGTGCGCGAGAAGATCCGCCCTGCCGTGCCCCGTGTAGTTGAAGACCAGGACCCCCTGGTTCACCTGGTCAACGATCGCCTGGTTTACCGAAGGCTTCCTCCGCCCCTGCGTGGTATTGACCGTCGGGTACTCTGCAATATAGATCTTCCGCTTCTCAAATTCATCCGGTGTAAACACTGTCGCCAGTGCCTCTGCATCGTCGCTGTGGAGCGTTCGATCCCCTATCTCGCCCCCCTCCGTCGTGTATGCGTCGTCACCGACGAATAACATCCGCATCTTCCATGCATCGCGGGTGGAATTTTCTTCATACCCGATGATCTTGTTCACGACCACGTCGGCCTCAGCTACTGACCGCGCGGAAATGCGCCCGAGAACGAGCGAAATATAGTCCGACGTGCCGAATTTCGCAAAGAAATCGTCGGTGGAGTAGCTGCTGATATCATCGAGAGATTCGAGGCTCTGCCATGTGGGAGCATAACTCGACCGCGACCCCAGGATTCCTTTGTAGTCGAACGACGCCTCACCCAGAAACAGGACGAATTGCGGCCGGGGCGCCCAGTTGTCATAGGCATACTTGAGAAAATCGCGTATGCCCGCAACATCCGGGAGCCCGCCGCTGAATTCATTGGCGATTTTGCTTACGTCCGCGACCAGCGTCTTCAGCCCCCCGTGAGCAGGCTGCTCGCGGAAAGCCTTGAGCCGATTTGCTGTTTCGCGAAATTCCTCACTCGTTACGATGATGAAGTCGGCCCCCTCACTGGTACCACGCAAATCCTGGTTTGCCATCTTCTGAATCCCCGCCGGGGCCTTCCACCCTGCAGGAACGCCGGCGTAGTACTCCGAGACACGGCCGGGATTCTCTGCGGTCTGGAAAGTGTACGACCCTGCAACGCCGGTGATCAGCTTCACGTTATCATGAGTGGTCACGTCGAACACCATCGGCATCGAAGTAAACTGCTGGAGCCGGTACTCCACCGTGCCGCCGTAGTCGGGGCCGCGGAAACGGAGGGCGTTGTTGACGCCCCAGAGACGGCGCGGGTAAAGGATCTCCACCCAGTCGATCCAGCCCTGCGCTGCAGCACTCGGCGCAGAATAGCCGAAATTCAACTGGCTTGTATTGTTCGGAAGTGTCGACGACCCGGTCGCCTCAAAGACGTCTGCCGTGGCATACAGGTATCCGTATACAGCCGATAGAAAATGGGAACCGATGGTCGAACCGTTTTCCCGAACGGTGAACGAAACAGGCCCGTCTGAATGAGAGAGAAGGTCATAGCGGTAAAGAATCGATCCGCCCGGCACCAGGTCCTGCAAAAGGTTGACGTACGTAAAAGATCCGCTCGGCCCGTTCACAGATACGCCGTACCAGTTCTTGCCCGAGCTGAGGAGGTTCACTTTTTCTTCCTCAATGAAAAGCCTGTCGGTGAACGTCTCTGCCACGGTGGAAGGGGAGGTCGTCAGCGAGGGGACCTGCGCCATCCGCTTGCCGCGCACACCGCCAAAGGTCAACCAGTAGTAGTTCACTTCGGTGTAATGATGGATCCGGTGATGGAAGGTCTTTCTGGCGGCATCGTAGTCCCACCCCCGGGGTGAGCGGCCGTAGAACAGAACATAATCACCGGAATCGAATGAACCGTCCGCCTCCCCCTCTATATAAATGGCATTCTCGGCAAGGTCGCTGATGCGCGGTTGGGTGACCTCCTCCGGGACCTCCGTCCCGCCATTTCCGTAGATTTTGATTGTTCGAGGGTCCACGCCTGCCAGTGTGATCCCTGCACCGGTAAGGAAACGGCTGTCGAGTTTGTAGAGCCCATCCTCGGACACGGTGATCCGGTACCACTCGCCGGAGGCCAGGACGCTCGGCACCGGGGCCGCAACCCGGTTGAGACCGCCGGTCTGGCGAGACGGAGCCAGAAGGTTTGAATTCAGAACAACCCCCCCGAGCAAGGGGTCGTCCAGGAGTGCTGAGACCCCGGCACGCGCAGGCCCGAATGACACCTGTACAACCACCCTCGAGTACTTCCTGAGCGTACGCGTGGCAGGATTGTACTGAACCGGATATACCCTGACTGTACCGAGCATCAGATTCCTTGCCTGGCCCGGCGACGTCAATTCGACGAAAGTCGCAGGGAGGTATTTCGAGGAGGCATAGGCATCCGGCTTGATGGCATAGGGCTGGGGATCCAGCATCCCTTCACGCTGGGTGAAGCGCGGAACAGGCGCCAGGAGAACATTTGGGATATCTTCGTAATCGGAGGCGAGGATCTGGACCGAGTTCCCCGTTCCCGATGGAAACGCAACCGGGAAACTCCGGTACCGCAGGTCAGGGACCCCGGGTTCTTCATAGCGCCCCACCGAGCCATCGAACTCCTGAATGGTAAACTCCTGCCCGCCTTCGCGAAGGGTTTTCAGGGTGCCGAACCGGGGCCGGTATTCAAAGATCAACTGCCGATCATCGGAGCGAAGCGATACCACTTCCGGGACCGCGCGCGACGAGATCTCCCGGTCAGAATCGTGGGCCCGCTGCAGCTTCCCTGGCTGCGCAAATGCGGCCGAGGAGACCAGGACGACCGTCACGAAAACCGGGAAGTTCATCCCCGGACATCTCGTATGCGCTGCCACCGTCACCATCAGTAGAGGCTCACCTCGTAGAAACAACAAAACCGAATGACAGAGGATCCTCCCTCATTCGGCGGCACAAAAAAAGGAGTCGCCGCAACCAGAGTGTTGGTATTAAAGGATCCCGGACTTAGGACTTCCCCCGCACGCGCGAAAGACCATCGCGTCATCCAGCACAAGAAAACCTTTAAACCAACAACCGTATAGGCAGCACTCCCGTCATTCGGTCGATCGTATAATCGTAAAATATAGAAATTGAGCATTTCAATGTCAAGGAGTTTTCTGGGCGCGGTTGATTCTCTAGCCGGAAAACCGTACATTTTTAGAGTTTACACTCATCTCCAGTCTCACGACCACCCCGGCATGGCGAAACCCATAAACGTTTTATTCATTTCGAGTGAAGTAGACCCCTTTGCCAAAACGGGCGGTCTTGCCGACGTTTCCGGAGCACTCCCGCAGACTGTCAAGCAGCTCGACCACGAAATCCGGGTGATGATGCCCCGTTACGGGAGCATCAACGAACGGAAGTCGAAGCTCCACGAGATGTTGCGCCTGAAGGAGATCGATATCCCCGTCGGGTCAAAAAGCTACTCGGCAAGCGTCAAATCCTCCTTCATCACCGATAACCACTCAAAGGTCCAGGTCTACTTCCTTGACAACCCCCATCTGTTCGGACGGTCGGGGTTGTATGTTCACCCGGAGACCAAGAAGGACTACGCCGATAACGACGAGCGGTTCATTTTCTTCAATCGCGGTGTTCTGGAAGTCCTGAAACGCCTGGGCTGGGCACCCGACATCATTCATTGCAACGACTGGCCAACCGGCCTGGTTCCCGCGTATCTGAAGACCCTTTACAAGGCCGACCCCTTCTACAAAGAGACCCGAACGGTCTTCACGATCCACAACATGGCGTACCAGGGCGTTTTCCCCAAATCGTCATTTGCCA
>DAIUKN010000322.1:0-4325 GCA_036848195.1 Bacteroidota bacterium | reverse complement strand
AAATCGGCGCATAGTGCGCGCGAGGTGAGGGGCAAAAAGCTCGGCATCGTCGGTTTCGGCAACATCGGCTCACAGGTGTCCACTCTTGCCGAAGCGATGGGGATGGACGTCTACTATTACGACATCGTCGACAAGCTGACCATCGGCAATGCCACCCGGATGCCCACCCTTCAGGACCTCCTGAAAACGGCCGATATCCTGACAATCCATGTCGACGGAAATCCGGCGAACGCCAATCTCATCGATGAGGGGGAGTTCTCATTCATGCGGGATGGCGTCTTTCTGCTGAATCTCAGCAGGGGTCATGTCGTCAACGTCGAAGCTCTCGCGAGAAATCTCAAGAGCGGCAAAGTGGCAGGAGCGGCGGTTGACGTTTTTCCGAACGAGCCGAAGGACGGAAAAGAGCCATTCTCATCCCCGCTGCAGGGCATTCCCAACGTTCTCCTCACTCCGCATATCGGTGGCAGCACCGAAGAGGCACAGGAAAACATCGCGGAGTTTGTTTCCAGCAAACTGCTCGACTACCTCAACACGGGCAGTACTTTCACGAGCGTGAACTTTCCTAAGATCAATGCCCCGAAGGCCGACGATTCCAACTCGCATCGACTCCTGCACGTCCATCAGAACGTTCCGGGTGTCCTTTCACAGATCAACGGCATCTTCGCCAAGAACAACGTGAACGTTCTTACCCAGTATCTCCGCACCAACGAACTGATCGGGTATGCGATAGCCGATGTCGACAGGGAATACAAGGAATCTCTCTTTGACGACCTCCGGCAGGTCGGTCATACGATACGGGTGAGAATTCTCTAGGTGGTCCGGAGGGAATAATCCGATCAAAGGCGAAGATTGGTCGACTCGGCGGCTTCGGGTTCCGACAGCGGTACCGTTCTCCGGTCATGCAAGGAATGACACGTGAAGAGGCTCCGGCAATGGGGCTTGGCGCCCCGAAGGTGTGGCTGCACTCGTGGACTTGCGGTGAATCCTCGACGGGATCACCGTGGATGATGGTGCAGATCATGGCCGAACCGACTGGCGCTGCCGGTTCGCCTGTCTCTCATTTCAGGCTCCGATGGCGTCCTTCGAACGGTCATCGTGCAGGCGGCCAAGAAATTCCAGCAGGATCGGGGCCTCCACAATGCCGGTCGACCAGGTCGACTCCAGCAACCCGTAACCCCGCTTCATCCGTCCATACAGATTGGATACCGCGCCCAGGCCATCCGGAGCACCGTCATGAGCGAAGGCATCGAGTCCGATTCTCTTGAACGACGTGTTCTGGAGCAGGTCCCGCATTCGGCCTTCCACGAGCCGGGCGTCCGGAACCTGCGCATACATCCCGCCGACTATTGCGCCCATGCTTGTTCCAACCAGGAGCGCCGGGACAAGGCCTTCACGTTCAAGGGCCTTCAACACTCCGATGTGAGCCAGGCCCCTTGCCCCGCCCCCTCCAAGAACCAGAGTGAACGCGGACAGACGCGGATGTGGCTTCACCACACTCACCGGGTTGCGGAACGAGGTGTATGACCGGGATCCTTCGGGAACGAGGATTGAAACGTTCGCCCCCGGACTTCAGGATTAATCGTGACTTTCTCCCCCTGCTACCACGAACGCCTGCCTCCGCGTTGCTTTCCGCCGTGGCTCGATTTGCGCTCTTCTCGGGGCCGTGCTTCCGTAACGTCCATAGACTGACCCTTGAAGGGCTTCCGGTGCAGTCCGGCGATCGCGGCTTCTGCCTGAGCTTTGTCGGGAAATTCCACAAATGCAAACCCCTTTGAACCCCCACCGAACTTGTCCTTGACCACCTCCACCGACGATAGAGTGCCAAATGGTTCGAAGGCGGCCCGCAATTCTGCGTCCGTCACATCACGCGAAAGGTTTCCGACGAATAGTTTCATGATGTACTCCTGTTGTGTGAGGGTGGGAAGGTGAGTACCCTGCCCTGGTTAATCGTCTCCGCCTTGGAAAGTCGATCAAAAGGATGGCGGCTCCCTGGGCGTTCCTGACGCGCCCGCGAGTGGCAAGACCCCGCTAAATGTACCGTTTTCGGGGGTAAGGTCCTAATGCCCCGTCACGAGTTTGAGCGTCTCGATGGAATGATGTCCCACGGCAATTGTTACGCCGTCCCGCCCGGCTGCTGTCGGGGTCCCTTCCTCTTCAATGATGTTCGTCCTTTCGGCGCTCCTTACGGGCCAGTGAAGCTCCACCGTCGGAGTTGCGTCCTTTCCCTCGCTCTCCCAGACACGAAGAACGACACGGCCGTCATCATCACTCATCTTCATCGTGCTCAGCACGACATTGGCCGCACCAATGGAGAAGAAACTCAAGCGTTCCGGCAGACTTCTTTCCGGCGCCGGTCCACGATTGCATACGACGGTGATTGGCACATTGGCTCCAACTCCGAACTGCCTGCCGTTCCTCCATCCCGGGCGGTGGGAGGTGAGAGAAAAATGATAATGATGATCCCCTTCCTGCAGATACCAATTCCCTTCCCCATGACAACTCTTGCGCGACGCGAGCAGTATCGGCTGCAAAAGCGTCACTCCGCTTGCCGGACCGGTCGGGTCCTGGTAATCCCAGACCGCAACGCTTGAACTCATCGTCACCCCAAAGTGTTCGTCAGACACGCTGATCCAGTTCTGCACGCTCCGCGGATGTACGGTTGCCACCTCCTGGGTGTAGCGTTCTCCCGCAGCACCTTTCATTTCGTCCTTCCCCACTTCCAATGTGCCAAACGGCACTTCATACGCAATCTGCCCCTTCGGCATCCTCACCGGGAATCCGAGACGGAACTCCCTGTACTTCGTTCCATCCCACCGTAAGAGGTCAGTCTCAAAATCGATCTGTTTCAACGAACGGTAGAGAATCACGCGTTGAACGACGACCAGATGTTCCATCTGCTGCCGCATCTCCACAACCTGCCGGACCGTTCCCGACTCAACAAGGTGCCACTCCGGCTTGTAGTGGTTCACCCTGTCGAACCCTTCCATCGTGGGTTGTTGCGGCTCCGCCCACTCGCCGGCGTCCTCTCCGACCGACTGCATGGTGAACAGCTCGCCACCAAGGAATTTCTCTCCCCCCAGAAGGTCTATGCCGAGATCCCTGTCGGTGATCTGTTGTACGCCTCCCGGACCGAGAGTGATTTTGTAGAAGGCGTTCTCAAGGACATTGACCGCTGTGACTTTTTGCCGCGAGACCTCGTTCCGGTCCTGGGAAGACTTCAGGTAATAGGTGGCATAGCCCACCGCGGGAACGTTATCGGCGACAAAGATAATCTCGGCAGACTTCAGGCTTCCGTCTCCATAACGATCGGGAGATAGCAGCTGAGTCGCGACCGGCATTCCGGCAGCATCATGCACCGCAATCCCGTTTTTGACCTCTCCCGGAGCAAAGGTATGTGTAAACCGAACCGGCGCGGCCCGGTTCCAGGAAAGGCTGTTGAAGACAACTGCGGGAATCCCTCTACTGCCCTCAACCCTGACACGTGCCGCGATGGAAGAGAGAGCCGAAGCTTGGAGTTGTCGTGCAGCGTCCCGGGCATACTCATACTTCGACTGAAAGATACTGTCCGTAATCTGTCCGTTCTTTCCCCCCCAGCCATGATCAGGGTAGATCAGCGCTTCCCATGCGTCCGTTAACTGCTTCCGGGGATAACGGTCGGGCGACCGGGAGAGGAGTGCTTCTACAGTCGAGAAGATCTCCGCAGCAGGGAGCAGGACATCCGCTTCCCGCTTCGCCGAAACGGCACGGTGATGGGTCGGGCCATGGATATAAAGCCAGATGTTCGGCCTCTCGCCACGCACGACTGGCAACTGGAGCTTCTCGGCTGAGGCTGACCGGAAGAATGCCTCTGCGGTGGAATAGCGCAAGGGGGGAAGAGTGAGCGACAGTGCGCTTCCGTCTGTTCGGGAGATCGACCTAAGTGTGTTCCACGTAGTGAGGAAACCGTCAAGATTCGCCGGCGAGCTCATATCGCTCATCGAGAGAACGGGGACATGTACGCTTCCATTGCGGATTCCGGCCATCCACTCCATGGTTGAGGAAGCCAGGTAGCCTGCAGCCTCGGGAAAGCGCTTCCCCGCAGTATTCTCATGGTACAGCGCGTAATGGTGGGGACTGTAGGTGAGAATACCCGATCCATCAGGACTGCGCCAGTCGTACAATCCCCTCTCATGACGGCTGATGACGAGGTACTTCACGCCCGCCTTCCGCATGATTTGCGGGGATTGCAGTGATCTCCCCGGCACGTCGGGATTCCATGCCGTTTTGGTGTCGGAACCGGGGAAATTGCTCCTGAGCCATTTGCGCCCGGCATAGAATTGGCGCAC
>DAIUKN010000321.1:0-4326 GCA_036848195.1 Bacteroidota bacterium | reverse complement strand
GACAGGGGGAGGTCATTTGCAGAGACGGAGGGGGTTGAATTCCGGCGGTCTGCCAACGAATTGGATCTGTACGTTTCCGGTGACCAGCGGTTCCAGCGCATGACGAAGTTGGAGGCAGTAGGAATCGATGCACGGTTCCGGCTGTCGAGGGATACACTGTATTACGAGCTGGTCGTGCTGCTAGCAGAGAGCGGATCGCATCCGTTTGCGATCGGAACGACACTTGGAGCGGCCATCGGGATCGGCGCGGAAACGGCAAAGGAACGGCCCCACGCGGCTTCAGAGGAAGGCAACCCGGGACGAGGTAGACCGCCGGGCGGAGGCGAAAGGGGTGGAATGGGAGGCCGGGGTGGCGGTGGGAGAGGCGGCAGGGAAGGAGGGACCATGGCCAGGCAGCAAGGAAGTGCGCGTCCCGACCCACTCGATGTGTGGGCAAAGGACCATCTCATCGGGCGGCCCTCCACGGCACACTGAGGCGAGCCGTCAATTCATCTTTCGGCCGATGGCACTATTTCACTCTCGCCACTGTTCCAACAAGTATAGAGTGGGCGGATATCCAATTTCACGATTCTCTCACCTAACGGTGAACGGAGGGATGGCATATGAAGCGCTTGGCAATCGCTGCGATTCTTGCAGCGTGTTCACTGGCTGGCACCGGGTGTGCTCCTGTCCATTATGGACATGTGACGAGGGAGCGCAGCCGTGCGACTGACTCTCTTGCGGTGATGACAATGCAGGACGTCATCGCGCTTTCGAAAGCGGGTGTCGGCGATGACGTGATCCTCAACCTCATCGATGTGTCTGGCACCGATTTTCGGTTGTCGACGCGTGACGTCATCGAGCTGGCAGATTCCGGTGTGGCGGACAAGGTGATCGGCGCCATGATCAAGACGGACGACCCCACGCGATACGCCATTGATTCAGAGAGATACTATGCCTCTCCGCCGTACTACTGGTACGCCGCTTTTCAGTGGTGGGATCCGACATTCTTTGTCGGTGTATGGCCTGTTTCCTATGCACCGTTCTTCTATCGACCGTTGTATGGACTCCGCTACTCCCCCTCCTACGGGCCTCGCAGCCATCTAGGACCGTTCCACGCACATGCATCCGGGGGATACCGTTCAGGAGGGGGCCGCCACCGGTAAAGGGGGGCTTGAGAAACTGGCCGGGGGGAGAGGGAGGTATCGTGAGGAAGGGAAGCGCGGGGCTTTTTGGCAAAAGATCGAAATCATTTCAAGACGTCGTTGTCATCACTATTCTCGCCGTTCTGGTATTTGCCTTCTCGGCCGCGTTTGATATCTTCAACGCCATCATCGGGTGGGTCTATCGGCACGATACGTGGCAGCTCGATGAGCTTTTCAGCGTCTCGGTTTTCCTGGTGGTTGCCATGGGCGTCTATGCCTGGCGCCGCAACCGGGAGCTGACCGACGAGATCCGGCGGCGGGAACGAGTTGAAGCCGAAAAGGCACAGCTCATACCCGAGCTCGAATCGGCGCTTGCGGATGTCCATACTCTCAAGAAGTTGCTCCCCTTCTGCACCTCCTGCAGGAGAGTCCGCGAAGATTCCGGATACTGGAACCAGGTAGAAGAATACATGGTGAGCCATTTCTCCACAAAACTCGATGACGGACTCTGCCCGGACTGTGCGCGCAGGTTTTACGGGAATGGCTTTGCTTCGCGAAGGTCCGGCGTCTCGACGTGACCGCTATTGACCTGAGCTCCTCGCCTTCTCGGCGACGATTTCGCTTGCGGCCGCAAGCCTCTTCAAGGTGGCGGCCCCCTCGATGGCTTTGATTGCCATTTCCTGAACTTGTGTCTGGGCGGCTCCCTTCGCGGCCTTTGTGAATCTGCATGATTTTGCCCTGGTGTTCCCCCGGGTCCGTGGTCTCGTACTGGTGAGTTGGAAAAATACGAGTCTGTCGAAGGCTACCGCGGAAAGGCAGAAGGTCGGCAGGCCAAAGTCAAATCAGCTCCCCCACGGGTGCAGGATTGCTGTGTGGGGATTTTTTCGTATGTTGGAGGATCACAGGGAGATCCGGAGAACGCATGTCCCTACTCATTGATATTGCCACCGCTTCCCCTCCGTACCGGGTGTCCCAGGCGCACGCGGCCGAAGAGCTGAAGGTGCGGATGGGGGGGCGTCCCGCCGTAGTGCGGATGATCGATGCCGCAGCCTCCCGGTCCGGGATCGTCACACGGGCGGTTGTTGTGCCGGATGCTGAAGTCACGGCGGACCAGCGTTTCTACCCGTCGTCTGCCGGCGGCCTCGCGCCCGACACGAAGCGGCGCATGCAGCTTTATAAGGAGTGGTCCACGCGGCTCGCCGTCCAGGCGGCTTCGACGTTGTTTCAGTCGACTGCGACGGATCCCTCGACCATCGGGCGCCTCATTACCGTCTCGTGCACTGGCTTCTCAGCTCCCAATTTCGACTACGATCTCATCACGTCGCTTGGCATTCCCCCGAATGTCCAGCGTACTCACATTGGTTTTATGGGATGCGCGGCGGCGGTGATTGGATTTACCTCGGCATGGGAAGCGCTTCACAGCGCCGGCGACGGGAATGCCAAGGCTCTCCTCGTTGCGGTGGAACTCTGCAGTCTCCATATGCAGACCGAACCTACGCGGGATAACATTCTCTCAAACATGATATTTGCCGATGGGTGCGGAGCCGCGCTATTCGCATCCGGGTCCGCCGCTCCGGCAACCGCACGTCTTGTGCAGACTCATTCGCATCTTTTCCCCGCGTCAAAGAATCTTATGGGGTGGGAGATCGGCAACCACGGTTTCGAGATGATGCTGTCGTCGGACCTCCCCGATGCGGTAGAGGGTCAGGCGGTCCCTGCTGCAAAGGCAATCATGCATCGGATGGGGTTGGAGCCTGGTGACATACGTTTCTGGGCGCTCCATCCCGGAGGTCGGGCGATCATTGATGCCCTCCAGACCGGCCTTGGTCTGACCGACGATCAGACTGCGCCATCGCGCACTGTTTTGCAGGACTTCGGCAACATGTCATCCGCGTCGATCCTGTTTGTGCTGAAAGAGGTCTTTTCCCGCGTCCGAATGGAGCCGGATGACTGGCTCTGCGCGATCGCCTTTGGCCCTGGTCTTACCATGGAGATGGCATTCTTCCGGGGCGTTTGATGGTCGGGGCACGAAGAAACATACCTGAAATGATGGACGACCCTGCGGTTGAGGATGGGAAGGTCGTCCGGGCTTTGCACGAGCTCGCGGTTATCAACCGATGGCTCGGCGGGTACCGGGTCTCGCGCCTGGGTGTCGGTCGCCTGATCAGCGCACTCTCTTTGGACCGGCCCGTCACCGTGCTCGATGTCGGGGCGGGTGGATCCGACCTTCCGATGGCACTCGCACCGCTCCGCCGGCGTTTTGACGTTACCTCGCTGGACATCAACTACCATTCCTGTGTCCGCGCGATGGGACAGCGCCACCCTGTTACCGCGGTAAACGGTTCCGCCTTTTCGCTCCCTTTCCGCGATCGTTCATTCGACATCGCTCATGCATCGCTATTCCTTCACCACTGTACTGACGAAGCAGCGGAGACGTTCCTGCTGGACCTTTCACGCGTTGCCCGTTACGGCGTCGTCATCAACGATCTGCACCGTCACACAATGGCCCTTGCCGGTATCACCGTTCTGACGGGAGTTCTCTCGCGCAGCGCCATTGTCCGTCATGACGCACCGGCCTCCGTCCGCCGGGCTTTTCTCCGCAATGAGATCGAGGCTCTTCTTCCTGCCGGATTGCGGGCTTCCACATCCATCTCCTGGCATTGGGCATTCCGCTGGTGCGTCTCCATTGCTTTGACTGCCGCAAGGGATCATGGGACGTCAGTTTGATCTTGTTGTTATCGGTGGGGGTCCGGCAGGGTCCGCTGCAGCACTCTACGGCGCCCGGGCCGGATATTCTGTTTGCCTTTTCGAGAAGCAGGCATTCCCGCGCGAGACACTCTGTGGTGAGTTCCTTTCCCATGAAGTGATCGCGATTCTTCGAGATCTGGGTCTCGAGCAGGAATTCCTCGCCCGTGCACCTTCTCCGATAACCCGGCTGACGCTGTGTCCCGAAAGAGGCCCCCGGCAATCGCAGCTCCTTGGATTCACCGGCTATGGAATGAAGCGTAGTGTCTTCGACGCGATGCTACTGGAGGCCGCCCGGTCACACGGCGTGTTCGTCGTGCAGCCAGCGGAGGTTCAGTCCGTGGCCGACCGGGAGGAGGGCTTTGACATCCTCTACAAGTATGCGGACGGTTCCCAGACGGTCCGGGGGCGTTGGGTCGTCGGGGCGTATGGCAAGTCTTCGCCGCTTGACAGAGCA
>DAIUKN010000320.1:0-4336 GCA_036848195.1 Bacteroidota bacterium | reverse complement strand
GCTCTGGAGTGATCCCGATATCTCACTCCCAGGACACTGCCGGTCCTATGGGGAGGACCGTCCGCGATGCGGCAATTCTGCTCGACGTCCTTGCGGGGGTTGACACTGAGGACCCGGCTACGGCAGGCAGCCGCGGAAAAGACGTGGGCGGGTATGCGCAGCGCCTTGATCCGAAGAGTCTCTCCGGCGCAAGGATCGGAGTGGTTCGCAAGTACTTCGGCTTCCTCAGCGCAGTCGATGCCGTTATCGGGGAAGCGCTTGACGTAATGAAACACCAGGGGGCGGTGCTCGTTGATCCGGCGGAGATCCCCTCACTGGGCAAGTTCGACGATTCCGAGTTCACGGTGCTTCTCTACGAGCTCAAGGCTGATCTGAATGCCTACCTTGCCCGCCTCGGACCGGGTGCGCCCGTCCGCTCGTTGCACGAGATCATTGCGTTCAATGAGAAGAACAGGAAATCGGAGATGAAGTACTTCGGTCAGGAGACGTTCCTGAAGGCAGAGGCAAAAGGTCCGCTGACGAGCAAGGAGTATCTCGATGCCCTGAAGAAGAATCGACGGCTGGCGCGCAAGGAGGGGATCGATGCGGTCATGGACAAGTACAAGCTCGACGCGCTTGTGGCGCCGACGGAGGCCCCGGGATGGGTCACCGATCTGATCACCGGCGATCATTTTCTGGGTGGCAGCTCCACGGCTGCAGCTGTAGCGGGTTATCCGAGCGTCACGGTGCCGGCCGGCCAGGTCTTCGGTCTTCCGGTGGGGATTTCGTTCTTCGGCCGTGCCTGGAGCGAGAAGATGCTCATCAACCTTGCGTACGCATTCGAGATGGCCACACAACGCCGCCGGCCACCCCGCTTCCTGCCGACCGCGGATTTGGGAATCGACGGATTCGCTCATTGACGTGCAGACTTTCTCGGCATGACGATTCTTGCACAATCGGAGGGGTGACCTTTGAGGTGGAGCAATTTGCGCAACCGGGTCAAGGGGACGCTTGAAATCCCGTTGATCGTAATACGGGCATCCAGCCGTTATGGAGGGGATTTCGCCGGAGTGCTTCGGAAACTCTACACCGCGCTGCAACGCCGGTATCTCCCGAGCGAGGCCTTCCACGAGGGCCTTCTTGACCCACGGCTGCCTGCAGGCGAATTCGATCACAGCCTGAGCCGGAGCACACTGGTCCGGATTCAAAAGCGACGGAATCCTGAGACGTGGGATTCCCTCCTCGCAGACAAAACCGTCTTCTATAAGTTCTGTTCTGTCGCTGGCATTCCCACACCGAAGGTTCTCGGCTTCTTCTTCAAGAATTCGCCGGGATGGTCGCACACAGGCCGGCTTCTCCAGGGGCACGACGAGTGGGTGTCGTTCTTTGAAAAGGAGTGCACGCCTGAATTCGTTATCAAACCGGATCGGGGATTCTACGGATCTGGCATACAGATCTACACAAAGGAGAGGTCTTCCTTTGTCGATCCATCAGGGGGCAGGTTCACGGCGGGTTCATTGTACGATGCCATGAGGCAGGATCGCCGGCACAGCGCCTTCGTCGTGCAGGAACGATTCCGGAATCATCCGGAGTTGAGAAGGCTGAGCGGGACAGACGGGCTCCAGACGGTCAGGTTCATCACAAGTATCGGGGCAGAGGACCGGATCCTGTATGCGTATCTGAAGACCATCGTTGGAAACAACATCACCGACAATTATGTGCACGGGACCTCGGGGAATCTGATGGTGGAGGTCTCTCTTGACGGTGGGGAGCTGACGCAGGTTGTGGGGACGGGCTCTCCGAAGACTCCATCTCATCCTACCAGCGGCATACCTTTTCGTGGATTTCATCTTCCGTTCTGGGACGAGGCCTGTCAGCTGGCGAGGGATTCGGCACGGAAGTTCGCGCCCGTCGGTACGATAGGCTGGGATGTGGCGATAGGGGAGAATGGACCAGTCATCATCGAAGGAAACATCTGGTACGATCCTCCCTCACCTCCCGACATGAGGAGGTTCATTGCCGATCTCGATACGGGGTAGAAAGGGGGAGGGAGAATCCGGTCCTGACGAGCCGGCAGCAAGAGATGCTCGAGAACGTCCTCAATTCATACAACTCCAAACGAAAAGACCGTGGCTCATGACCTTTCGCCGACAGGTGATGTAACGGGCAGATCTCCGCTCGGGTACCGGAATCCGGGGTTGCCAATCGAGGAGAGGGTCGCGGATCTGCTGCGGCTGATGGCCCTTGAAGAGAAGATTGCCCAGATGCTGTGCATCTGGGGACATAAGAAAACCGTCCTTCTGGACGGCGCGGGTCATCAGGATCCCGCCGCCCTCCGACAGCATCTTCCGCACGGCATCGGTCAGATCGCGCGTGTGGGGGATTTTGCCGGCGGGCTCGGAGCGAGGGAGACGGCTGAACTTGCCAATGCCATCCAGAAGGTCTGCGTGGAGGAAACGCGCCTGGGGATCCCCGTGATGTTCCACGAGGAATGCCTTCACGGCCTTGCTGCAAAAAATGCTACCAGTTATCCGCAGCCGATCGGGCTGGCATCGACGTTTGATCCGGAGATCGTGGAAGAGATCTATTCGGCGATCGCACGGGCCACCCGAGCGCGGGGCGTTCATCAGGCTCTGACACCGGTGATGGATGTCGCGCGCGACCCGCGGTGGGGGCGCGTTGAAGAAACCTTCGGCGAAGATCCGTACCTCGTTTCACAGATGGGCATCGCTGCAGTCAGGGGATTTCAGGGTGACAGGACGTTTCGGTCGAAGGACCGCGTCATTGCCACGCTTAAGCATTTTGCCGCGCACGGTCAGCCGGAAGCCGGGATGAACGGCGGACCCGGGAACTTCTCAGAACGGGAGCTGCGCGACATTTTCTTCATGCCATTCCAGGAGGTCATCAAGAACGGGAAGGCACTGAGCGTGATGGCATCGTACAACGAAATCGACGGCGTCCCGTCGCACGCCAACCGGTGGCTGCTGCGGGACGTGCTGCGGGGCGAATGGGGTTTCGAGGGATTTGTCGTTTCCGACTACTATGGCATTACCGAACTGCACAAGAGAGACGAATCCACCAGCCATTCAGTGGCCGGGAACAAGGCTGAGGCTGCGGCGCTGGCGGTACGCGCAGGGGTCAACATCGAACTGCCAGATCCGGATTGTTATCCGTCACTATTGCAGCTTGTCCGGTCCGGGGAAATAGAGGAGTCTGCCATTGACCAGCTCGTGGCTCCCCTTTTGAAGTGCAAGTTTCTGCTTGGTCTCTTCGAAGATCCATACGTGAATCCAGCGGAGGCCCATCGGGATGAGATTCTGAATCGGGAGGCGGCGCTTTCGTTGCGTGCTGCACGTGAGACAATCACGCTCCTCAAGAACGAGAAGGGGGTTCTCCCGCTGAACAGAGTGTCGATCAGCACGCTGGCGGTCATCGGTCCGAATGCTGATCGCGCCATGCTGGGTGGATACTCCGGATCGCCGCCCTATTGCACCACGGTCCTCAAGGGAATCCGGGATCTGGTCGGGAAGCAGATTGCTGTTTTGCACGCCGAGGGGTGCACGATCACCGTGGGCGGGTCCTGGAGCGAGGATGTCGTGATCCCTTCGAATCCTGAGGAGGACAGGCGGATGATCGCGGAAGCGGCGGTTACGGCCCGCAGAGCAGATGTCGTCATCCTCGTCCTCGGCGGAAACGAGCAAACCTCCCGTGAAGGTTGGAGCCGCACGCACCTTGGAGACCGTGCAAGCCTCGATCTCGTGGGCGCCCAGAACGATCTGGTGAAGGCGGTCGTGGAGACGGGGAAGCCGGTGATCGTTCTTCTGTTCAACGGTCGGCCGAACTCCATCACCGCTCTCCAGACGCAGGTGGAGGGGATATTGGAATGCTGGTACCTGGGACAGGAGTCTGGTCGGGCCGTGGCAGAAGTACTGTTTGGGGACGTTGTCCCGGGCGGAAAGTTGCCCATCTCCATTCCACGATCGGTCGGCCATCTCCCCTGTTTCTATAATCACAAGCCCTCTGCCCGTCGTGGATACCTGTTTGATGATGTCACACAGCTCTATCCCTTCGGCTACGGACTGAGCTACACCACGTTCAGGTTTGCCAATACCCGTCTTGAGCATTCAATCATCCGCGCCGGCCAGTCGACCCGAGTACTGGTGGACCTGACCAACACCGGTATGCGGAGCGGGGATGAAGTCGTGCAGATGTACGTGCGGGATCTCGTCAGTTCGGTAACGCGCCCCGTGAAGGAGGTGAAGGGATTTGTCAGAGTCCACCTCGTTCCCGGCGAAACCCGGACGATCGCTTTGCCGATCAGGCCGCCGCTCCACCAGGCGTCGTCTCCGCCGAGCAG
>DAIUKN010000319.1:0-4342 GCA_036848195.1 Bacteroidota bacterium | reverse complement strand
GCCCGGACCTTCGGCGTGGATGCCTCAACTGCTTCGCGCATCCAGTCTTTCGAAGTCGCACCCAGGCCCCTCAGCGGGGGCCCCCCCGGCGCGCGAGAGCCGCTGCTCGTTTCCGCCGGAACGATCGAAGACCCGCGAATTACTCCTTCGGTTCGAACGATGTTCGCACAACTCGGGCGCGAAACACTTGTTGCCCTTCCGCTTCAGTCACAAGACCATGTTCTCGGTGCCCTGGTACTCGGCTTCAATAGCGAATATCCGACCTACGAGCAGGAGAGGAGGTTCCTGACCCTCCTGGGAAACCAGCTCGGTTCGGCGATTGAGAACGCCCAGCTCTACGCTGAGCTTCAGGCGCAGGTGCAGCGGATCTCCTCTCTCGCGGAACTGGGGAAGGGCCTGACTGGTGCACTGGATACGAATGCCCTTCTCGAGCTGGTCCGCGCCGAGGTATTCCGCTCAATCCCGGTACTGAGATTCTCGTATGAGGCTTTCATCGAACGAAGCTTCTCGTTACGGTCCCTCTTTCGATCTGTCCACGGCGACGGCAACGGGCAAACCGTCGAAACAACGCCGGAAGAGCGTCCGCTCGAACAAGGCTCGCCGTTCTGGACTGTCGCAACGACCGGGGTCCCTGTCCTGGGGCAGTTACCGGAAGGCGGACCACTTCTGATCGTTCCCGTAAAATCCCATGCGAAAATCTCGGGGATGCTCTGGGTTGAAGGGAAGCAGGGAACCACCTATCACCAGACGCACTTGCGTCTCTTGGAAAGTATCGCTAATTTGACAGAAATCGCGCTTGACCGCGTCGTTTTGTACGACGATACTCTGGCGAAATCGCAGGAAATCGAGAATCGAAACCGGGAACTCGACGATTTCGCCTATGTCGTTTCGCACGACCTGAAGGAGCCGCTCATAACGATCGAGGGGTACAGCAAGATCGTCCTGGGCGACTACAAGGACCGGCTCCCCGAGGAAGCAAAGCAGTACCTCACATCGATCGTGCAATCAAGTTCCCGGATGAAAAGCCTCATCGACGACCTCCTGACCCTCTCGCGCGTGGGAAAAGTGGCGGAGATGCCGGCGGTCGTGTCCGTCCGGGAGATCATCAATGAGGTTCTGCACGACTTCGAGTTTACGCTGCGCGAACGAAACGCTCTGGTCCACGTTCCCGAGACCATGCCGGACCTCCGCTACGACGCGACACAGTTGAGCATGGTTTTCCGGAATCTCATTTCGAATGCCGTCAAGTTCAATATCAGGCCGACGCCGGAAGTCACGATCGGCGTTCGTGAAACGCCGGACGAATTCATCTTTTCGGTGAAGGACAACGGCATCGGGATTGCACGTGAGCACTATGAAAGGGTCTTCGTCATCTTCCAGCGCCTTCACCGTTCGGAGCAGTATATCGGAACCGGCGCGGGGCTGACCATTGTCAAAAAAATCGTCGAACGCCATCACGGCCGGATCTGGCTTGAATCCGTTGCGGGGGAAGGAACGACCTTCTCCTTCACCGCCCCGAGGATATGATACCATCTGAACAACCCATATCGGTTCTCCTCGTGGAGGACAACAAAGAGTTCGCTAACCTCGTCGAACTCTTCCTTCGCAAGCACCGTGAGGGGCTCTTCAACGTCGTCTGGCGGGACAATGGGAAATCGGCGCTCGATGAGCTGGAAAGCAATCGAGGTTTCGACGTGATCCTGATGGACTACTTTCTTCCAGGACAGAATGGACTCGAAATCACCAGGGCCCTTCTGGCGAAGGGGATCACGACGCCGGTGGTCTTCCTGACGGTCAATAAAGACTTCGACCTCGCCGTGGAGGTCATGAAACTCGGTGTCGAGGACTACCTGGTGAAAGAAGAGATCTCGACTCCGGTACTCCCAAAGACGATTCTCAGCGTCATCGAACGAAAGAAACTGCGCGACCAGCTGACGGCTTTGGAAATCACACAGAAGCGTCTGGAGACCATCCAGGAGCTTGTTCTGAAGATCACCCATGAAATTCGCCTTCCGCTCGACGGGATGAAGAAGAACGTGGAAGAGCTGATTACACACCACGAAGCGGATAACCTGAAGACCTACCTCGTCATCATTCGTGATAATCTGAACCGGATCGAGAAGAAGATTTCACAGCTGAAGGAACTAAAGTCGGATAAGACGGTGACGTATATCCACGATATCCGGATGTTTGACCTTTCCGAGTAGCCCCCCGTATGAAATGTACCGTAGCGTTGGCGCAAATCGACCCGACACTGGGCGATGTGCGGAAGAATGTTGAAAAGCACCTGGCAGCGGTCGAACGAGCGAGCGGTGCCGGCGCCACACTTGTGCTCTTTCCCGAACTGAGCCTGACCGGGTATTCGGTTAAAGACTTGAATATGGAGGTTGCGGTCAATCTGGCGCATGATACACCGGTCTTGAAACCGCTCGTGGACGCTAGCAGGTCGGGGGTATCGGTCATTGCCGGAGCGGTGGAGGAGGGGGACTCGTTCGGGATCTATAATTCGGCGCTCCTGTTTGAAGACGGACAAGTGCGGAGCGTCCATCGAAAGGTCTATCCCCCCACATACGGCATGTTTGAGGAGATGCGCTATTTCAGCAGCGGCCGGTCGGTACGGTCCTTCGACAGCCGACTTGGCCGCATCGGAGTTCTGATCTGCGAGGATCTCTGGCACATGTCGCTTCCGTACCTCCTTGCCCTCGACGGCGCACAGCTGATTGTCGTTCTCACGGCGAGTCCCACCCGCATCGGCCCGGAGCAAGGTGAGTTCCAGGCGGCGGTGGTGAACAGGGAGAATCACAAGGCGTACGCACGACTTCTTTCAGTCTACCTCGCGTTCTGCAATCGGGTGGGGTATGAAGATGGCGTGAATTTCTGGGGTGGATCGGAGCTGATACAACCCGATGGCGACGTGCTGGGGAAAGCAAAGCTGTTTGAGGAGGATCTTGTCCTGGCTGAAGTCAGCGACGACGAGATTCGGCGCGCCCGACGTTCTTCAAGGCATTTCCTGGACGAGAATCCCGACCTGGTGATGCATGAACTCCGACGTATCAGGGGCGAGGGGCGTCGTAACAGTTGATTGGGTAGCCCGCAGAAATCTCTCTATACCCCCAGAAAGAGCCGCTGCGCCAGGAAATCAGGCAGTCTCGCTTTGAGCGATGCTTCTGCTGCTGCCTCGATGTCGTACTCAACCCGGACAATCTCAAGCTTCCAGGCCGACGTATCCGCGACGCAGAAAGATGCCTTGGGATTCCCGTCCCTTGGTTGCCCCACGCTGCCGACGTTTGTGAGAAACCGGCCTTCCTTCCTGAACTGGTTGATCTTCCCGTCCTCGCCAATGATGACCGGGCTGTGCGTGTGGCCTATGAAACCAAGGGGAGTCGCGAACGACTCAAAACACTCCTGTGCGTCCTTCCAGCTCAGGATGTACTGCCACGATGGGGGGTCGAGCGGCGTGGCGTGTGCCAGCGTGCAGCCGTTCTCAGATGCCGAAAGAGGAAGGTCTTTCAGGAACAGAAGATTCTCAGCAGTGATATTCTTCTGGGTCCATATGATGGCCGACCTACCGAATTGATTGAAATGATCGAGCTCAAGTTCTCCGGTAACGCCGCTGTCATGATTTCCCTTGATCGTGAGTGCACACCGTCTCCGGACGATCTCAACACATTCGTTGGGGAATGGCCCGTACCCGACGGTGTCGCCAAGGCAATAGATCTGGTCAATGCCAAGCTTGTCTATAGCGGAGAGAACCTTTTCCAGCGCGTGAAGATTGGCGTGTATGTCGGAAAGGATTGCGAGGCGCATTCGGTATCTGCTTGAATTTCTAAAGTTACCGAATTCCGCCGTCGTTTCAAAGCAATTTGCCCCTCGACCCAGAGTGACGCGTATCGCGCCGTTGTGAGCCATGTCATGGAGAATGGTAGTTTTTTGATCGACTTTGAAGAGCAATTTCCTCATATTGGCAATCATCGATTAGACGGAAGGGAAAAGCATTGGCCAAATACTTGGTGACGGGCGTTGCAGGTTTCATCGCCTCAAGAACGGCTTCCATGCTCCTGGAACAGGGTCACGAGATTGTTGGTGTCGACAACCTCAATGATGCGTATGACGTTCGGCTGAAACAGTGGCGTCTTGAGCAGATCCGTCGTCACAAGAATCTCGAGTTTCATCAGATCGATATCTGCGACCGGAAGGCCCTCGAAGCCCTCTTCGCCAAGTCAGGAGGCAAGCAGCCTCCGTTCGACGCGGTGGTGAATCTTGCAGCGCGAGCGGGAGTCAGGCAATCAGTAGAGAATCCCTGGGTCTACGTGGACACGAACCTGACGGGGACCCTTAACCT